>NZ_NMPP01000069.1:0-12441 GCF_009192885.1 Xanthomonas sp. LMG 12462
GAGGGGGCGGGGGTGAGGGTTCGGGCGCAGCCTCGTGCAGTCCAAGTGACACGAGGGTCCGGGCGAAGCCTCGTGCAGTCGAAAGGATACGAGGCTTCGCCCGTACCCTTATCCGCCGCTGCGCGGCACCTTCCCCCGAGAAGGGGGCCGTGGGTCCCGCAGGGAGAAGGGAGGGGCGCGGCGGCCGTTCCGGGGGCAAGGGGAAGATCGTGGCATAATCGGCGGCTGCTTGCTGCCGCAAGGCAAACCAGCGGTCCGTGCCCCAGGGCGTCGGGCTGCCCAAACCATAGGACGTACCCGATGAATCCGCTCGATTTCCTGATTCCCGTCGCCCAGGCGCAGACCGCTGGCGGCGCCGCCCCGGCCGGTGGTGGCCTGCAGATGTTCCTGCTGCCCATCATCCTGATCGCGGTGATGTATTTCGTGATGATCCGGCCGCAGATGAAGCGCCAGAAGGAACACAAGTCGATGCTGGACAAGCTCGGCCGCGGCGACGAGGTCATCACCTCCGGCGGCGTGGCCGGCGTGGTCACCGACATCGGCGACAACTTCATCACCATCGAAGTGGCCGACAACGTGCGCATCCGCGTGCAGAAGGGCGCCGTCGGCAATGTCCTGCCGAAGGGCACGCTGAAGTCCGCCTGATCCATTTCTCCTACTGCTAGGCGCGACGCCGGCGTGGCGTCGTGCGGGGTCCCGCAATGCTCGAGTTTCCGCGCTGGAAGTATGTCCTCATCCTGATCGTGCTGGCGTTGAGCGCGTTGTACGCGCTGCCCAACGTGTACCAGAAGGATCCGTCGGTCCAGATCACCGCCAGCCGCGGCGGCAAGATCGACGACGCCCTGCGCGAGCGGGTCCTCGCCGACCTGAAGACGGCCGGGATCACCCCGAAGCTGGTCGACAAGGAAGGCGACAGCCTGATGGTGCGCCTGCCGAACCTGCAGGCGCAGACCCGTGCCAACGACGTGCTGCGCCAGCAGGTGGGCGAGAACTACACGGTGGCGCTGAACCTGGCCTCGACCGTGCCGGACTGGCTGTCGCGCCTGGGCGGCAAGCCGATGGTGCTGGGTCTTGACCTGGTCGGCGGCGTGCACTTCGCCCTGCAGGTCGACCAGAAGGCGGCGCTGGAAAAGCGCCTGGACGCCTTCGCCGAGGACATCCGCACCACCTTGCGCGACAACCGTCTGGCCTACCGCTCGGTCGAGCGCCGTCCCGACAACAGCATCCAGGTCAGCCTGGGCGAGGGCGTCGATGCCAGCGCCGCGCGCGCGGCCATCGCCAAGGCGCAGCCGACCCTGAGCTACGCGGTGTCCGGGCAGACCATCGCCGTGACCGTGCCCGAGGCCGAGCTGAAGCAGATCGCTGCCGGCGCCATCGAGCAGAACCTGACCACGCTGCGCAACCGCGTCAACCAGCTGGGCGTGGCCGAACCGATCATCCAGCGCCAGGGCGACGACCGCATCGTGGTCGAGCTGCCGGGCGTGCAGGACACCGCCGAGGCCAAGCGCATGATCGGCGCCACCGCCACGCTGGAGTTCCGCGGCGTGGTCGACGGCAATGCCGAGGACGCGGTGCGCAGCGGCAACATCCCGCCCGACGCCAAGGTCTACCGCCTGCGCGACAGCGGCGCCCCGGTGCTGCTGAGCAAGCGCGTGCTGGTGTCCGGCGACCAGATGGTCAACGCCACCGTCAGCACCGACCAGAACGGCATGCCGGCCGTGGCGGTCACGCTCAACAACGCCGCCGGCCAGCGCATGTTCGACTACACCAGCGCCAATACCGGCAAGCTGATGTCGGTGGTCTACATCGAGCGCATCCCCACCGTGACCATGGTCGACGGCAAGGAAGTGCGCAGCGTGCGCGTCAACGAGGAGGCGCTGGCGCCGACCCGGATCGCCGGCGTGTTCGGCAAGAACTTCCAGACCACCGGCCTGGAGAAGACCGAGGCCGAGAACCTGGCCAAGCTGCTGCGCGCCGGTTCGCTGGCCGCGCCGATGGACTTCGTCGAGGAATACGTGATCGGCCCGAGCCTGGGCGCGGAGAACGTCGAGCGCGGCATCACCGCGGTGGTCTACGCGTTCCTGTTCACCCTGGTGTTCTTCAGCGTGTACTACCGCATGTTCGGCCTGATCACCTCGGTCGCGTTGCTGATGAACCTGCTGATCGTGGTCTCGGTGATGTCGCTGTTCGGCGCCACCATGACCCTGCCGGGCTTCGCCGGTCTGGCGCTGTCGGTGGGCCTGTCGGTGGACGCCAACGTGCTGATCAACGAGCGTATCCGCGAAGAACTGCGGCTGGGCGTACCGCCCAAGTCGGCGATCGCGGCCGGTTACGAGAAGGCCGGCGGCACCATCCTCGACGCCAACCTCACCGGCCTGATCGTCGGCGTGGCGCTGTACGCGTTCGGTACCGGCCCGCTGAAGGGCTTCGCGCTGACCATGATCATCGGCATCTTCGCCTCGATGTTCACCGCGATCACCGTGTCGCGCGCGCTGGCGGTGCTGATCTACGGCCGTCGCAAGAAGATCAAGTCCGTGGCCATCTGAGCCACGCACGCCACCTTCCGCACGTCCCCGCGCCGACAGGCGCGGGGTCCAAAAAAACGCAGAGCGGTCTCCAATGAAAATCTTCCCGCTTCACCTGATCCCCAACGACACCAAGATCGACTTCATGCGCTGGCGGCACCCGACCCTGGTGCTGATGCTGGTGCTGGCGCTGGCCTCGTTCGCGGTGATCTTCGCCAAGGGCTTCAACTACGCGCTGGAGTTCACCGGCGGCGCGCTGGTGCAGACCAGCTTCCAGAAGCCGGTCGACGTGGACCAGGTGCGCGAACAGCTGGCCAAGGCCGGCTTCGAGAATGCGCAGGTGCAGAACGTCGGCAGCGGCAACGAGGTGGTGATCCGCCTGCAGCCGCAGGGCGAGCACAACAACGAGGACATCACCAAGAACCTCGCCGAGCAGGTGCGCAAGGCGGTGAGCACGCCGCAGAACCCGGCCACGGTCAAGCCGGGCGAGTTCGTCGGCCCGCAGGTCGGCAAGGACCTGGCGCTGAACGGTGTCTACGCCACGGTGTTCATGCTGGTCGGCTTCCTGATCTACATTGCCTTCCGTTTCGAGTGGAAGTTCGCGGTGGTGGCCAGCCTGACCGCGCTGTTCGACCTGTTGGTGACGGTGGCCTACGTGTCGGTCACCGGCCGTGAGTTCGACTTGACCGTGCTGGCCGGCCTGCTGTCGGTGATGGGTTTTGCGATCAACGACATCATCGTGGTGTTCGACCGCGTGCGCGAGAACTTCCGCAGCCTGCGCGTGGAGCCGATCGAGGTGCTGAACCGCTCGATCAACCAGACCTTGTCGCGTACGGTGATCACCGCGGTGATGTTCTTCCTGTCGGCGCTGGCGCTGTACCTTTACGGCGGCGAGTCGATGGAAGGCCTGGCGCTGACCCACATGATCGGTGCGGTGGTGGTGGTGGTGTCCTCGGTGATCGTGGCGGTGCCGCTGCTGTCGATCGGGCCGTTCCAGGTCACCAAGCAGGACCTGCTGCCGAAGTCGAAGGACGTCGAGGCGCTGGCGCGCAGGCCCTGATGGGGCCGGGAGTGGGGATTCGGGAATGGGGATTCGCGAAAGCGTGACGTCCTGGGCCTGAAGCACTCCCTCCTGCGAACAAAAAAGCCGCGCGGATGCGCGGCTTTTTCTTTGTGCGGACGCTGGGGGCGTCGGGTGGGTGCAGCGCAACGTCGGCCGGGTTGCCGTGCGCGGGATGGGGCCGTCAATGACGGTCCCATCCCCTCCGTGGCGTGCGTGCCGCGCAGGGCGTCCGCGCTACGCCGCGTTGGCGGTGGCGCGGGCCACCAGTTGCGCCACCATCGGATAGGTCTCGCTGCGCACCTGGAACTGGCCGACGATCTCCACCAGGTCGCCGGCCTGCTGCTCCATCGCGCGTGCCGCGGCAGTGGCTTCCTCGACCAGGGCGGCGTTCTGTTGGGTGGTCTCGTCCATCTGCGTGACGGTGTGGTTGACCTGCTCGATGCCGGCCGACTGCTCCTGCGAGGCGGCGGCGATCTCGCCCATGATGTCGGTCACGCGCTGCACCGAGGCCACGATGTCCTGCATCGTCGTGCCGGCCTGGGCGACCAGCGCCGAACCTGCGCTCACGCGCTCGACCGAGTCGTCGATCAGCGTCTTGATCTCCTTGGCCGCGCTGGCCGAGCGCTGGGCGAGGGTGCGCACCTCGCTGGCGACCACGGCGAAACCGCGGCCCTGCTCGCCGGCACGTGCCGCTTCCACCGCGGCATTGAGTGCCAGGATGTTGGTCTGGAAGGCGATGCCGTCGATCACGCCGATGATGTCGGCGATCTTCTTCGAGGCCGCCTCGATGCCGTCCATGGTGGTGACGACCTGTCCGACCACCGTGCCGCCCTGCGAGGCCACGGAGGCCGCTCCGGCGGCCAGCTGGTTGGCCTGGCGCGCATGCTCGGCGTTCTGCTTTACCGTGGCGGTCAGCTCCTCCATCGATGCGGCGGTTTCCTCCAGGCTGGCGGCCTGCTGCTCGGTGCGGCGCGACAGATCGTCGTTGCCGCTGGCGATCTCGCCGGCGGCGGTGTCGATGCTGGCCGCGGCCTGCTGGATGCGGCCGACCATGTCGGTCAGTTGCGCGACGGTGGCGTTGGCGTCGTCGCGCATCCGCGCGAACACGCCGTGGAACTCGCCCTGCATGGTCTGGGTCAGGTCGCCGGCGGCGATCGCGCGCAACAGCTGCGACAGCGCCGCCAGATTGGTCTCGGTGCCCGTCATCATCGTGTTGAGGTTGGCGACCATGCCGCGGAAGGCGTGACGGAAACGCTGATCATTGCCGCGGCGGGAGAAGTCGCCCTGCGCGGCGGCGCGCACCAGCAGGTCGATCTCGTCGTTGATCGCGCCGAGATTGCGTTTCACCTTGGCCATGGTCTCGGTCAGGATCGCCTTCTCGCCCGGGAACTGCTCCAGGTCGCGGCTCAGATCGCCTTCGGCATACTCGCCCATCAGCGCGATCAGCTGCTGCTTGACCGAGATATGGCTGTGCACCAGGGCATTGGTGTCGCGGACCATGCGCCCGTAGTCGCCCGGGAAGCGTGACTCGTCCATGCGGAAGCTGATCCGACCGGCGTCATGCTGCTTGGCCATCTCGGTCTGCGCCTGGATCACCGTGCGCAGTTCCTCCTGCATCTGCCGCATGTCGTTGAGCAGCGACGGCGCCTGGGTGCGCAGGCGCACGTCCTGCGACAGGTCGCCGCTGGCGATGCGGCGCACCACGTCGGCTGCGTAGGCGGGCTCGCCGCCGAGCTGGCGCATCAGGCTGTTGCGGACCAGCAGGCCGAGCAGGATGGCGGCGACGATGCCGATCAGCATGCCGCCGAGGCTGGTCCATTCGCCCGACTGCGCGCGCGCCTCGCTCTCGGCCTTGCGCACCTGCAGCAGGGCGCGCTCGGCGTTCTCGTACTGACCGATCGTGTCGCGCAACCCATCCATCTGCTGCTTGCCGACGCTCCGGAACGCGTCCAGCTGGGCGTCGTCGCTGTCGGCCACGGTGGTGCGCATGTGTTCCACCGCCTTGCGCTTGGTCGCCATGAACTGCGTGTAGTCCTGCATCAGGGTCTGCAGGCGCGCCTGCTGCGCCGCGTTGTCCGCGGTCAGCTGCTTGGACTCCTGCCACTGCGCGCTGAACTCGCGTTCGCCGAGTTCGAGTGGCGCCAGGTAGGACGGATCGCGGGTCAGGGCGAAGCCGCGCGCGCCGCTCTCGATGTTGAGCAGGCTCACCAGCATGCGGTCGCCGAGGGTGATGACCTTGTAGGTGTGCGCGTCCAGCGCTGCCGCGCTGGTGAACTTGCGGAAGCCGATCAGGCTGGTGATGCCGACCAGCAACAACATGGCGATCACGCCGCAGAAGCCGATTGCCAGGCGCTTGGTGACGGTGAGATGATGGAAGGACACGCGAGATCTCCGGAAGATGCGAGAGAGCGGCGCTATCGGCTCCATTGCCGCAGGGACGGCAATGCAGGCACGGATCAGCGGGGAAGTTCGGGCAAAGACCCGCATCGGTATCGGCCGCGTTTCGTGGATCTTTAGGGCTGCGTTCGCCGATTGCGTCGGGCGCATCGCACATGCCGTTTTGCCTGCACGTAGCGCGTCGTGTGCCGTTTTCTACGCAAGCGCCGATCAAGCAGGAGTGAAGCGCGCAGCGTCCAATGCGTGAGTGCGGCGTGACGGCAAAACGGCCCGTGCGTTCTGCGTTCGACGGGATTTCCTGGATGGCGGCTCCTCTGCGCGAGGCCAGGCGGATGCTGCGAAAGGATCTGTGCGGAGGTCGTGCGCCGGTCCGATCGGCGGATGACGGACATAAAAAAAGCCGCGCGAGTGCGCGGCTTTTCTGTTGTTGCGGTGTCGCTGCGCCGGCGTGGCGCCGGTCGCCTCGCTCAGAACTTCGCGTCGAACTCCCCGGCGAAGCCGGTATTGACGATCAGCTTCTGCAGCGCGTCGCCGACCTTGAGGTTGCCGGCGACCACCTGGAACTGCTGCGGGCCGCGGTCGTCGATGCGGCCGAGGGTGCCGCCCTTGAAATCGGTGACGCGGCCACCGGCCTCGCGCACCAGCAGCACGCCGGCGGCGATGTCCCAGGCCTTCACGCCGGCTTCGAAGTAGGCGTCGCTGCGGCCGCAGGCCACATAGGCCAGATCCAGTGCCGCCGAACCGGTGCGACGGATGTCCTCGGCCTGCACCAGCAGCGCATCCACACACTTGAGTTGGGGGCTGGTGCGCTTGCGCTCGCGCGGCGCGAAGCCGGTGTGGACCATGGCGCCGTTGAGTTCCTTGCGCTCGCTGACACGGATGCGGCGGTCGTTGAGCACGGCGCCGTTGCCGCGGCTGGCGGTGAACAGTTCGTTGCGGAGCGGGTCGAAGATCACCGCGTCGACCGGCTCGCCGTTCTCGACCAGGGCGATCGACACGCAGTAGTGCGGGAAGCCGCGCAGGTAGTTGCTGGTGCCGTCGAGCGGGTCGATCACCCACATGTAGCGGCCGCCGCCCTGCACGCCGCTTTCCTCGCCCATCACGCCGTAGTCGGGGTAGGCGCGGCGCAACTCCTTGACGATCACCTTTTCCGCATCGGCATCGACTTCGCTGGCGTAGTCCATGCGGTCCTTCTGCACCACGTTCAGTGCTTCCAGGCGGTTGATGTGGCGCAACAGCACGTTGCCGGCGAGGCGGGCGGCCTTGACCATGACGGTGACGGCGGGTTTTTGCATGGCAAGCGCTCCCGAGAAGGCGGAGGTGGGTCTGGAGGAGGAAAAGAGCAGTCCGGCGCCAAGGCCGGCCGCACAGTTTACCATCTACGCCCCCGTTCGCTTCGCCTGCCGTGCCGCCATGACCGATTCCCTCCGTATCCGCTTCGTCCTGGTCGGGACCCAGCACCCCGGCAACATCGGCGCGGCGGCGCGCGCGATGAAGACCATGGGGCTGTCGCGGCTGGTGCTGGTGGCGCCGGAATGCGAGCTGGAGACCGAGGCCTACCGGCGTTCTGCCGGGGCCGAGGATCTGTTGCAGCAAGCGCCGGTGCTGCCGGCGCTGGCCGACGCAGTGGCCGATTGCCGGTTGGTGCTGGGTTGCACCGCGCGCAGCCGCCGCGTGTCGCTGGAGGAGTTGCTGCCGGCCGATGCCGCGCAGCGCCTGACCGCGACCAGCGCCGAACCGGCGGAGGTGGCGCTGGTGTTCGGGCGCGAACGCACCGGCCTGACCAACGAGGAACTGCAGCTGTGCCATGCGGCCGTGCACATTCCCTCCGATCCGGCGTTCAGCTCGCTCAATCTGGCCGCGGCGGTGCAGGTGCTGGCCTACGAACTGCGCCTGGCGCAGCTGCGCGGCGCCGCCCCCGCGCCGGCGCCGGCACCGGGGTTCCGCGAGGCACCGGCCAGCCACGCACAGGTGGAAGGGCTGTTCGGGCAGTTGGCCGAGACCCTGGACGATATCGACTTCCACAAGGGCCGCGCCCCGGATTCGGCGATGCGCAAGTTGCGCCGGCTGTTCCTGCGCACCGAGCTGACCGAGCAGGAAGTGCGCCTGCTGCGCGGCGTGCTGTCCGATGCGCAGCGCATGGCGCGACTCGCCGGGCAGGCCGGAAACTGAGGCCAGGCAAGGCGCGAAGGCATCCATCGCGGCGCGCGCGCCGACGCGTGCGCCCAGGGCGGACTGCATGCGCGGCAGGCGCCATTCTGTGACGCTGTCACCGGCATGCGCTTTCGGCTAGGCTTTGCAAGGTCTACTTGGGGATCGTGGTTTGTCCAGTTCGCGTTGGCGGGTGGTCGTGGTGTGGCTGGCGCTGGCGATCTGCTGGCCCGCGTCCGTGCACGCGCGGCCCTCGGTCCTGGTGCTGGGGCGCATCAGCGACAATCCCAAGGCCCATTACGAGCAACTCAAGCCGCTGCTGGACTATGTGGTGCCGCGCATGCGCGAGGTCGGCATCACCTCCGGGCAGATCCTGATGGCCCGCGACAGCCAGCAGATGAGCAGTTACCTGCGTCGCGGCCGGGTCGACTGGGTCACCGAGACCGCTGCCACCGCGATGGCGCTGGAGCAGCGCGGTGGCGCCAAGCCGCTGCTGCTGACCGAGCGCAACGGCGTGCGTCAGTACCACACCGTATTCTTCGTGCGCAAGGACGCGCCGGTGCACGACCTGTCGGATCTGCGGGGGCGCACGCTGGCGCTGCAGAGCACGCTGTCCACCAGCGCCTACCTGGTGCCGATGATGACGCTGTTCGAGCGCGGCCTGCATCCGGAGATCCTGCTCTCGACCAAGGACCAGCCCTCGGCGGAAACGGTCGGTTACGTGTTCGCACGCTCGGAACTCAACATCGCCGCTTTCGTGCACAAGCACCTGGTGGATGCCGGGGCGTTCAGCAGTCTCGACTGGGACGACGATCGCCGCATTCCCCCGGCGTTCCGCCGCGACTTCCGGGTGATCTACCGCAGCGAACCGTATCCGCGCGCGGTGGAGATGGTGCGCAGCGATCTGCCCACGGACGTGGAGACGCGCCTGCGCGAGGTGCTGCTGCACGCCGCCGACGATCCGCAGGGGCGCGCGGCGCTGCGCCAGTTCTTCGGGACTTCCGGCTTCTACCCGATCGATCCGGCGTCGCAGAAACGCCTGGATGCCCTGCGCGCCGGCGTGGCGCGGGTGAGGCTGGAAGTGGAATGAAGACCATGCGTTTCGGGTTGCAGGCCAGGTTCCTGCTGGCCATGGGCGTGGCTGCGCTGCTGGTGATGGCGATCCTGGCCCTGCTGCTGGAGCGCCAGGCGGCGATGCAGCGCGAGGTGCGCACGCTCAGCGGCAACGCCATCCACAGCCTGTTCGACAGCAGCATGCGCACCCGCGGCGAATCGCTGGCGCGGCAACTGGCCGATTCGCTGGCCAACCCGGTGTACTACTCCGACCTGGATGCGATCGGCGCGCAGGTGCGTGGGGCGCTGGGCTATGTGGCGGTGGCCTACGTGCTGGTCTACGACGCCGACGGGCGGCTGATCCACGACGGCAGCAAGGACCTGGTGGGCTACGGGCAGCGCATGCGCGGGCCGATGGCCGACGCCGCGATCCGCGCCAAAGGCCTGCTGGCGCAGGAGTCGCCGGAGTTCCTCGACGTGTCGATGCCGATCATGATCGGCGACCAGCGCGTGGGCGGGGTGCGGGTAGGCATGTCCTGGACACGCGCGCAGGAGTACGAGCGCAAGGCCGGGCAGAACCTGGACCAGCGCCTGGGCGCACTGGGCAAGCGCCATCTCGGCTGGTTGCTGCTGTTGCTGGCCGCCCTGGGCCTGACCGCGGCGATGGTGGCGGTCTACGTGCAGCGCACGCTGGTGGCGCCGTTGCGCTGGATGGCGGCGACCGCACGCCAGATCGAGGCCGGCAACTATGCGGTGGAGCGCCGCGACAGCGGCCGCCACGACGAGGTCAGCGAACTGCTGCGCGCGTTCGGGCGGATGAGCGAGGCGATCGCTCGGCACGACCGCGACGTGCGCCACATGGCCTACACCGATGCGTTGACCGGGCTGACCAACCGGCTCGCGTTCCGCGAGGCGCTGGACCATCGCATGCTGTCGGCGCGCGCCTCGCAGCGCAGGCTGGCGCTGCTGTTCGCCGACATCGACGATTTCAAGCGGATCAACGACACCCTGGGCCACGAGGCCGGCGACGAGGCGCTGCTGCAGTTCGCGCGGCGCATCCAGCTGGCGGTGGAGCAACTGGGCGGCGACGATGCGCTGCTGGCGCGTTTCGGCGGCGACGAGTTCGTGATCCTGGTGGAGGATGCGCAGGCGGCCAAGGTCGCCACCGCGCTGGCGCAGCGGCTGGTGCAGGAACTGCGCGAGCCGCTGCGGATCCAGGGCCGCGAGGTGTTCATGGGCACCTCGATCGGCATCACTGTCTACCCGGGCGATGCCGAGGACGCCTCGGCGCTGCTGAAGAACGGCGACATCGCCATGTACCAGGCCAAGCTGGCCGGCAAGAACTGCCACCGCTTCTACAGCCGCGCGATGGACTATGCGGTGGAGCGGCGCGTGCACATGGAGCACGAGCTGCGCGGCGCCTGGGAGCGCGACGAACTCAAGCTGGCCTACCAGCCGATCTTCCGCACCCAGGACCGGCGCATGGTCGGCGTCGAGGTGCTGCTGCGCTGGCAGCATCCGGCGATGGGCACGATCTCGCCGACGGTGTTCATCGACGTGGCCGAGCAGAGCGGGCTGATCGAAAGCATCGGCCCCAAGGTGCTGCGCGCGGCCTGCAGCGAGGCCACCCAGTGGCGGCGCGCCGACGGCAGCGCCGACCTGTTCGTCTCGGTCAACGTCTCGCCGCGGCAGTTGCGCAGCGGCGATCTGCCCGAAGTGGTGGCCGAATGCCTGCGCGAGTCCGGGCTGCCGGCGGCGCAATTGCATCTGGAGCTGACCGAGACCGCGGTGATCGGCGACGAGCTGCAGGCGGCGAGCATGCTGGCGCGGCTGCATCGCACCGGCGTCAAGGTCTGGCTGGACGACTTCGGTACCGGCTTCTCCGGCCTGAGCCACCTGCGCCAGGTGCCGGTGGACGGGGTCAAGATCGACAAGAGCTTCGTCGCCGACCTGCAGCGCGATCCGGACGATCTGGCGCTGACCACGGCGATCATCGCCATGGCGCATTCGCTGGACATCACCGTGGTCGCCGAAGGCATCGAGCAGGAGACCCAGTTCGAGCTGCTGCGCGAGCGCGGTTGCGAACTGGGGCAGGGCTTCTGGCTCAGCCGCCCGCTCAGCGCTGACGAATTCCGCCAACTGCTCGCCAACGAGGACGCACCGCCCGCCAGCGCGTGATCGCCGCTGCGGCGTCGTGGCCGGCGTGCGCTGTGCCTGCTGCGGTCCCGGCCAGGCGGGTCAGGGCAGCAACGGGCGCTTGCCGGTATCGCCGGCGATCTCGCGCACCAGCTTCGGCACGAGATAGCCGGACAGGCGCGCGGCCAGCGCCTGGTGCAGGGCCAGTGCGGTGGCATCGTCCACTTCGAAATGGGCCACGCCCTGCACCCGATCCAGTTGATGCAGGTAGTAGGGCAGCACGCCGGCGGCGAAGCTGCGCTCGCTCAGCGCGGCCAGCGCCTCCACGCTGTCGTTGACCCCGCGCAGCAGCACCGCCTGGTTGAGCAGGTGCGCGCCGGCCTCGCGCAGGCGCGCCAGCGCGGCATCCACGCCGGCATCGAATTCGTTGGCGTGGTTGGCGTGGATCACGAACGCCAGCGGCCACGGCAGCGTGCGCAGCCAGGCCAGCAACGGCGAATCGACGCGCTCGGGCAGCACCACCGGCAGGCGGCTGTGGATGCGCAGGCGCTTGAGCTGCGGCAGCGCGGCCAGCGCCTCGGTGAGTTCGACCAGTTTCGGCGTGGCCAGCGACAGCGGATCGCCGCCGGACAGGATCACTTCCTCGATGCTGGGGTCGGCGGCGATGGCCGCCACCGCCGTGCGCCAGCCATCGCGCGCGGCGGTCTCGTCGGCATAGGGAAAGTGCCGGCGGAAGCAGTAGCGGCAGTGCACCGCGCAACTGCCGGTGGCCACCAGCAGGGCGCGGCCGCGGTACTTGTGGATCACCCCGTCGGCCTTCTTGGCCGCGGTGTCGCCGACCGCATCGAGGGCGAAGCCGGCCACCACGCGCTGCTCGTCGTCGATCGGCAGCACCTGGCGCAGCAGCGGGTCGTGCGGATCGCCCGGGCGCATGCGTGCGACGAAGCTGCGCGGCACGCGCAGCGCGAACTGCGTCGCAGCCTGTTCGGAGACGCCCAGCGCCTGCGGATCCAGGTCCAGCAGGGCCAGCAGCTCGCGCGGATCGCGCACGGCGTCGCGCCAGGCCTGCTGCCAGCGCGGCGGCGCGGCGGCGGGCAGGGGCGGGGACGGCTGCAT
>NZ_NMPP01000007.1:0-85689 GCF_009192885.1 Xanthomonas sp. LMG 12462
GCGCCAGCCCAGCGCAATGCGGATCGGCTCGTCCGCGTCGCAGCCGGCTGCGACGGGAATTGCTTCAGGGCTTGTTCGGCACTTCGAAGCCGAGCTTGCCGACCTGGTCGCGGCGCTGCGCCACGCGCTTGAGCTTGTCGATGTTGACCCCGTACTGGTGGTCCAGCTTGTCGACCAGTTCGCGGTACTGCTTGTGGCTCATGTTCGGCGAACGCGCGAACACCCAGGCCAGATCGCGGCCCGGATAGTCGATCAGCGCCCAGGAATAGTCCGGCGCCACTTCCAGGATGCGGTACTTGGTGGGCACCATTCTGAAGAACCAGGTGGTCCAGCGGCGGTTGCCGGTGCCTTCCTTGACGGTGGCGCGCGAGTTGAGCTCCTTGACCGGCTCGTCGAAGCCGTTGCGGTACTCGTAGCGCACCGCGATCTTGCCGTCTTCCTTGAGGGTGTACTCGTCGCTGCTGGCGACGTGGCCGCGCTCGGCGAAGTACGGGATGTGGGCGATCACGTACCAGCGGCCCATGAAGCGCTGCAGGTCGATCGGCGGCTGCGCGGGTTCCTGCTCCGGGTCCGGCGCCTTGGCACGGGCCGTCGGCAACGGGACGGCCATGCCCAGCAGCAGCACGGAAGCGAACAGGGAGAGCAGGCGCATAGGAGATTCCGGGGCGAAGGGCGAACGCCGGTGAAGTATGCGCGTGCGCCATGTCAATGGTGCGTCGCAGCCCCTGAGATGTCGCGGCGGCAACCTGCGCGCCTCGACTTCCAGGAGCTGCCGTCATGCCGATCGTTCCGTCCTCCCCGCGCACCCACGTCCCGCACCCGGGCCTGCGCCGCCTGCTGCGCCAGGCGATCCTGGCCGGGCTGGCCCTGGTCCTGGTGTGGCCGGCCGCGCGCGGCCACAGCGAGTGGCTGGGCTGGCGGCCGCTGTGGTTGCTGGGCATGCCGCTGAGCGCCTGGTGGGCCTTGCACCGCTTCCCGCTGCCGCCGTTGCGGCGCCTGTGGGGACAGTGGCGGGCACGCCCGCGGGCGCAGGCGCGGCGGCGCCGACCGGCGCTGCGGACCGCGCGCCCGGCCTGACCTTCGGCAGGGGAGGGCGGCGATGCTGCGTGCTACGGTGCGGCGCTGTCCTTCCACGGATCCGAACATGTCCTCACTCGCACACGCCTGCCTGATCGCCGGCCTGCTCGCCGCCGGCACCGCCGCGGCCAAGGAAACCGCGATGCCCCAAGACCCTTACGCCTGGCTCGAAGACGTCACCGGCACCAAGGCGCTGGACTGGGTCAAGGCGCAGAACGCCAAGACCGAGTCGCGGCTGGCCGAGACCCCCACCTTCAAGGCCCGCGAGGCCGGCATCCGCGAGGTGCTGGATTCCGACGCCAAGATCCCGGCCGTGCAGAAGATCGGCCCGTACTACTACAACCTGTGGAAGGACCGCGCCCACGAGCGCGGCCTGTGGCGCCGCACCACCCTGGACGAGTACCGCAAGCCCGAGCCGAAGTGGGAGACGGTGCTGGACCTGGACGCGCTGAACAAGGCCGAGGGCGAGAACTGGGTGTGGCATGGCGCCAACTGCCTGCGCCCGGAGTACCGCCGCTGCCTGATCGCGCTGTCGCGCGGCGGCGCCGACGCCGACGTCACCCGCGAGTTCGACCTGAGCACCAAGCAGTGGATCAAGGATGGCTTCTTCCGTCCCGAGGCCAAGGGCGGGCTGAGCTGGATCGATGCCGACACCGTCTACCTGTACACCGACTTCGGCCCCGGCTCGCTGACCAGCTCCGGCTACCCGCGCATCGTCAAGCAGTGGAAGCGCGGCACCCCGATGACCAGCGCCACGCTGGTCTACGAGGGCAAGCCGGACGACATGTACATCGCCGCGATGCACGACGACACGCCCGGCTACGAGCGCGATTTCGTCAGCCGCACGCTGGCGTTCTACAACGACGAGATGTACCTGCGCGGCGCCGATGGCCGCCTGACCAAGATCGACGTGCCCAATTCGGCCAACAAGGGCGTGCACCGCCAGTGGCTGACCCTGGAGCTGCGCGATCCGTGGACGGTGGGCGGCACGACCTACCCGGCCGGTGCGCTGCTGGCGACCAGGTTCGACGACTTCATGGCCGGCAAGCGCGACTTCCAGGTGCTGTTCACGCCCACCGAGACCGCGTCGCTGGCGTCCTTCGCCTGGACCAAGTCGCGGTTGGTGCTGAACGTGCTCGACGACGTCAAGAGCCGGCTGTGGGTGCTGACCCCGGGCGAGGGCGAGTGGGCGCGCACGGCGTTCCCGGTCGGCGACCTGGCCTTCGGCAGCACCAGCGTCGATGCGGTCGATGCCGACGAGAACGACCAGGTGTGGCTGACTTCCACCGACTTCCTGACCCCGACCACGCTGATGCTGGCCGACGTGCAGCGCGGGCCGAAGAGCATCGAGACGCTGAAGGCGATGCCGAGCTTCTTCGACGCGTCCAAGGACGAGATCGAGCAGCACTTCGCGGTGTCCAAGGACGGCACCAAGGTGCCGTACTTCCTGGTCCGGCCCAAGCAGCTCAAGGCCGACGGCAGCGCGCCGACCCTGCTGTACGCCTACGGTGGCTTCGAGATCTCGATGACCCCGTTCTACTCCGGCAGCCTGGGCCGCGCCTGGCTCGACCAGGGCGGCGTGTACGCGCTGGCCAACATCCGCGGCGGCGGCGAGTACGGTCCGCGCTGGCACCAGGCGGCGCTGAAGCAGAACCGGCACAAGGCCTACGAGGACATGGCGGCAGTGGCGCAGGACCTGGTCGCGCGCAAGATCACCTCGGCCAAGCACCTGGGCGTGCAGGGCGGCAGCAACGGCGGGCTGATGGCCGGCAACATGCTGATGCAGTACCCGCAGCTGTTCGGCGCGGTGGTGGTGCAGGTGCCGCTGCTGGACATGAAGCGCTACAGCCACCTGCTGGCCGGCGCCTCGTGGATGGCCGAGTACGGCAACCCGGACACCGACGACTGGAAGTTCATCCAGACCTTCTCGCCGTATCACCTGTTCGATCCGAAGAAGACCTATCCGCCGGTGATCTTCCTGACCTCCACCCGCGACGACCGCGTGCATCCGGGTCATGCGCGGAAGATGGCGGCGAAGATGATCGACGCCGGCAAGGACGTGACCTACTACGAGAACATCGAAGGCGGTCATGGCGGCGCGGCCAACAATGCGCAGGCGGCGCACATGCAGGCGCTGGCGTACAGCTTCCTGTGGGAGCGGTTGTCCAAGTGAGTGGTGTAGTCCGCGTCCCGGCTGGGGCGCGGACCATCTCCTGGCCTGGCGCGCCATCCAATGAGCGGCTGAGCCTGCGCGCAATGCGTCGCGTCACGATCGCGCCGGCATTGTCCGCGTTCTCAAGGTGATCTCAGGTCGCCGCCGCAGCGGGTGCTCAGGCCCCGTCGGCCAACGACTTGACCAGGGTCAGCGAACGGGCTTCATAACCCAGTTCTTCGTAAACGTGCAGTGCGTGGGTGTTGAAGGCCCAGACATTCAGGCGCATTTCGACACCGCCGCGCAGCGCCACCCACTGGTGCGCACGCTGCATCAGCGCCGGGCCGATCCCCTGGCCGCGATGGCGTTGGGTGATGCCCACGCTGCCTACCCGGCCGAAGCGCATGGGCTGCAGCAGTGAGTGCGATTCCGACACCATGCCGACCGTGACGAAACCGACGAGGACGCCCTGCGCTTCGGCGACGAGGGTGGTGGCATTGTCCTGGCCGATGCTGCGCTTCCAGTGCGCCACGTCGCGGTCCGCATCGCCCGGGCCGGCGAAGATGTGGGGAAACGCGTCATGGTGGACAGCGTTCACTTCCTCGCCGAGCGCGCAGATGGCAGCCAGATCGGATTCGATGGCTTCGCGATAGATGAGCAAGGCTGGCTTCACTCGCGTCTCCCCCGCCGCTGGTCGCCTCAGCGCGCCCAGCGCCGCAGCCCACGCGCGATCCGCGCCACCGCCTCCTGCAGCCGTGGCAGGCTCTGGGTATAGGCGATGCGCACGTGCTGGCGTGCGCGATGGCGACCGAAATCCACGCCTGGGGTGAACGCGACGTGCTCGGTCTCCAGGAAGTGCGCGCAGAACGCCTGTGCGTCGTCGGTGAAATCCGACACGTCGGCGTACAGGTAGAACGCGCCTTCCGGTTCGACGTCGATGCGGAAGCCGAGCGCACGCAGCGCTGGCAGCAGGTAGTCGCGGCGCTGCGCGAATTCGGCGCGGCGCGCTTCCAGGATCTGCAGCGTTTCCGGCAGGAAGCAGGCCAGCGCCGCGTGCTGGGCGATGCTGGGCGCGCTGATGTACAGGTTCTGCGCCAGCTTCTCCAGCGACGGCACTGCCGCGCGCGGCGCCACCAG
This sequence comes from Xanthomonas sp. LMG 12462, assembly GCF_009192885.1. NCBI lineage: Bacteria > Pseudomonadati > Pseudomonadota > Gammaproteobacteria > Lysobacterales > Lysobacteraceae > Xanthomonas > Xanthomonas sp. LMG 12462. The sequence goes on from NZ_NMPP01000007.1 coordinate 4,367, forward strand.
CCAGCCGAGGCGCCAGCCGGTCATGCCGAAGTACTTGGAAAAACTGTTGAGCACGTAGGCGTCGTCGTCGACTTCCAGCACGCTGGGCGCGTCGATGCCGTAGCTGAGGCCGTGGTAGATCTCGTCCACCACCAGGTGCCCGCCGCGGGCGTGCAGCGTCTGCGACAGCGCGGCCAGTTCGGCGCGCGACAGCACGGTGCCGGTGGGATTGGCCGGCGATGCCACCAGCGCGCCGACGCTGTCCGCGTTCCAGTGCCGCTGCAGCAGCTCCGGGGTCAGTTGGTAGCGGCTGTCCGGACCGACCGGTACCAACTGCGCGGCACCTTCGACCAGGCGCAGAAAGTGGCGGTTGCACGGGTAGCCGGGATCGGCCATCAGCCAGTGGCGACCTGGATCGACCAGCAGCGCGCTGGCCAGCAGCAGCGCGCCGGAGCCGCCGGGGGTGATCAGGATGCGCGCCGGGTCCAGGTCGACGTCGTGACGCTGCCGGTAGAAGTCCGCCAGCGCCTGGCGCAGGGCCGGCAGGCCGCGCGCAGCGGTGTAGCGGGTATGGCCGGCAGCCAGCGCGGCCTGGCCGGCGGCGACGATCGGCGCAGCGGTGGTGAAGTCCGGCTCGCCGATTTCCAGGTGGATCACGTCGTGGCCGGCCTGTTCCAGTTCGTTGGCGCGGGCCAGCAAGGCCATGACGTGGAAGGGTTCGATCTCGCGGCTGCGCTGGCTGTAGCCGGACGCGGCGGGCGAGGCGCTGAGGGTGTCGCCGGGAAGGGAAGCCATGCAGCCGATGATAGAGGAGCGTGTTCCCGAGCGTGTTAGCCGCGTCCAGTCGGCGAGGTCCGGCAGATTGCGCGGTGGCTGTGGCGGCGTGACCCGAGAGGGGCGCTGGGCCTGGGCGAATCGGGCGTGGGTCGGGGCCGTGCACCCCCGTGCATCTGGCGTTGCTTTCCTGGTGGTCGATCTTATGCGGTGCGATGCGGCGCCATTCGGCTTCGCTGGCCACGGCTGCCCGCCGCGATGCCATCGCGGCGCCGCGGGTCGCCGATTGCCCTGCGTCGCAGGCTGCACTGCCTCGGCACGCTTGCCACGGCGCAGCGTTGCAGGGAGACTCGGCCGGCACTGCGCGGCGCCCGCCCGCTGCCGCCGCCCGGCCAAGGCGGCGCGTCCCGTTGCGTTACTGCCGCCGGAGCCCCATTAGATGCCTCACCGCCCCTTGCTAGCGAGCCTCGTCCTGCTCATGACCGCCTCCTTCGCTTCCTCCGCCTCCGCCGCCGCGGCCACCCCGCCGCATCCGGCCAAGCAGCCGCACGCGGTCAAGGCGCCGTTCGGCGCCGTTCGCCAGGACGCCTACTACTGGCTGCGCGACGACGCGCGCAAGAACCCGCAGATGCTGGCCTATCTCAACGCCGAGAACGCCTACGCGGATCAGGTGCTGAAGCCGCTGCAGCCGCTGGAAGACCGGCTGTACGAGGAGATCGTCGGCCGCATCAAGCAGGACGACAGCAGCGTGCCGTACCGCGAGCGCGGCTACTGGTATTACACCCGCTACGAGAGCGGCAAGGACTACCCGATCCAGGCGCGCCGCAAGGGCAGCATGGAGGCACCGGAGGAGATTCTGCTCGACGTCAACGCCATGGCCGCCGGCAAGGGCTATTTCAGCGTCGGCGACGCGGCGGTCAGTCAGGACAACCGCATTCTCGCCTGGACCGAGGACGACGTCGGCCGTCGCCAGTACGTGGTGCGCTTCAAGAACCTGGACACCGGCGAGGTCTATGCCGACCGTATTCCCGGCGTGTCGCCGGACGTGGTCTGGGCCGACGACAACAAGACCCTGTTCTACGTCGAGAACGACCCGGAGACGCTGCTGACCGTGCGGGTCAAGAAGCACGTGCTCGGCACGCCCGCCGCGCAGGACGCGCTGGTGTACGAGGAGAAGGACGACAGCTTCTACATGGGCGTGGGCCGCACCCGCGACGACAAGTACATCGTCATCGGCGTCGAAAGCACCGTGTCCTCCGAGCAGCGCTATGCGCCGGCCGCCGATCCGCAGCGCTTCACCGTGCTGGCGCCGCGCGAGCGCGACGTCGAGTACCACGCCGATCATTTCGACGGCCGCTGGGTGATCCGCACCAACTGGAAGGCCAAGAACTACGCGCTGATGACCGCGCCCGACGGCGCCACCTCGCGCGACCAGTGGCAGAGCTGGCTGCCCTACGACGAGAAGGTGTTCATCGACGGCTTCGAGCTGTTCGACGGCTTCACCGCCATCGCCGAGCGGTCCGACGGTCTGGAGCGGATCCGCCTGCACTTCGCCGACGGCAAGGAGGAATACGTCAAGGCCGACGAGCCGGCGTATTCGATGGGCCTGTCGATCAATGCCGAACCGGACACGCCGTGGCTGCGCTACAGCTACACCTCGCTGACCACCCCGGCCACCACCTACGAACTCAACACCCGCACCGGCGAGCGCAAGCTGCTCAAGCAGCAGCCGGTGATCGGCTACGACGCCAGCAAGTACCAGACCGAACGCGTCTGGGTGACCGCGCGCGACGGGGTCAAGGTGCCGGTGTCGCTGGTCTACAAGAAGGGCTTCAAGAAGGACGGCAGCGCCGCGCTGTACCAGTACGCCTACGGCAGCTACGGCATGTCCACCGATCCGGCGTTCAACCTGCCGGTGGTGAGCCTGCTCGACCGTGGCGTGGTCTACGCCATCGCGCACATCCGCGGCGGCCAGGAAATGGGTCGCGACTGGTACGACCAGGGCAAGCTGCTGCACAAGAAGAACACCTTCACCGACTTCATCGACGTCACCCGCGGCCTGGTGCAGCAGGGCTACGCCGCCCCGTATCGCGTCGCCGCGGCCGGCGGCAGCGCCGGCGGCCTGCTGATGGGCGCGGTGGCGAACATGGCGCCCAAGGATTACCGCGTGCTGGTGGCGCAGGTGCCGTTCGTGGACGTGGTCACCACCATGCTCGACCCGAGCATCCCGCTGACCACCAACGAGTACGACGAGTGGGGCAATCCGGAGCAGAAGGCGTACTACGACTACATGCTCAGCTACTCGCCCTACGACAACGTCAGCCGCCAGGCCTACCCGGCGATGTACGTCGGCACCGGCCTGTGGGATTCGCAGGTGCAGTACTGGGAGCCGGCCAAGTGGGTGGCCAAGCTGCGCGAGAACGACACCGGCAACCAGCCGATCGTGTTCCGCGTCAACATGGAAGCCGGCCACGGCGGCAAGTCCGGCCGCTTCCGTCGCTACCGCGAAATGGCCGAGTCCTACGCCTTCATGCTGGACCAGCTGGGCGTGGAGCAGCCGGCCAAGTGAGGGCCGCGCGCATCGGCCGGCCTGCGGGCTGGCCGATGCGCAGGTGGGGCGGCTGGCGTGAGGCCGGCCCATCCCGATGTTTGGTTGGATGGCGGATGGCCTGTGGCTTCACACGTCGCGGCTGAAGCCGCTCCCACAGTGAGCATGGCGGCCGAGTCGGACCTGAAAGGTCGATGGCGGATGCGCCATGCCATGCAGCAGCGCTGACGGCTTGGCAATGCCTTGTGGGAGGGACTTCGGTCCCGACTGCGCCAAGGTCGGACAAGCCGAAGGCTTCGCTCATCGCGGCCGAAGCCGCTCCCACGGTGGGCGGGTCGCTGGTGTCCTATGCGAGGGCCGTCAGCGGTGCTGATGGTCTGGTCACTCCTTGTGGGAGGGACTTCAGTCCCGACTGCTGTGAGATCAGACGCACCAGTGGCTTCACGCGTCGCGGCTGAAGCCGCTCCCACAGTGAGCATGGCGGCCGAGTCGGACCTGAAGGGTCGATGGGCTGATGCGCCATGCCATGCAGCAGCGCTGACGGCTTGGCAATGCCTTGTGGGAGGGACTTCGGTCCCGACTGCAAAGAGTCGGACGCACCGCTGGCTTCTTCCATCGCGGCCGAAGCGGCTCCCACAGCCGCTGCCGCACGGCTACCTCGGTTGCGTCGGCGGGTGGTCGCCACCTGCCCGCGCCAGCGCAGGCTTATCATGCCGCCATGCGCACGCACTCCCGTTTCCGCTGGGCCTGGTGGCTGCTGGCCTATGCCAGCCTGGCGACCGGCATCGTCGGCATCTTCGTGCCGGGCTTGCCGACCACGGTGTTCGTGCTGATCGCCGCTTACGCCGCCGCGCGCGGTTCGCCGCGGCTGCGCCGGCGTCTGCTGCGCGATCCGCGTTTCGGCCGCAGCATCCGCGACTGGGAACGGCATGGCGCGGTCAGCCGCCGCGGCAAGTGGATGGCGACGCTGACCATGGCCGCGTGCGCGCTGGTGCTGCTGCTGTTCGTGCACCGGCTGTGGGTGCAGGTGCTGGCGATCGGCTGCATGAGCGCGGTGGCGCTATGGTTGTGGTGGCGGCCGGAACCGCCGCGCGCGTGAGCGCGCCGCGTCACGCGACTGCGGCACAGCCGGTTCATGCCGGTGTGGCTATACTCGGCGCATGAGCACATCGTCCTCTTCTCCGATCCGTCTCGTTCTCTCCGCCGCTGCGTTGCTGGCCCTGGCCGGCTGCGGCAACAAGGGCCCGCTGGTGATGCCGCAGAAGCCGGTGCCGGTGGAAGCCGCGCCCGCCACGCCCGCGCCGGATGCGACGCCGCCGGCGACCACCGATCCCGCCGGGCAGGCGCAGCCGGTGGACGGGCAGCGCCCGCCGGCCAACGACACCACCATGCCCACCAATGGGAATGAGTGAGGCCCGTCACGACGCGCGCCTGCGTTTCAGCAAGATGCAGGGCGCGGGCAACGATTTCGTGGTGCTCGACCTGCGCGACGGCACCCCGCCGCCGGACGCCGCACTGGCGGTGCGCCTGGCCGACCGCCACTTCGGCGTCGGTTGCGATCAGATCCTGACCATCGAGGCGCCGCGCGATGCCGCGGCCGTGGCCAGCTACCGCATCTGGAACACCGACGGCAGCGCCGCCGGGCAATGCGGCAACGGCGCGCGCTGCGTCGCGGCCTGGCTGGTGCGCGACGGCAGTGCGCCGGCCGCGGACGATTTCGTCATCGAGAGCCCCGCCGGCAGTCACCACATCACCCGCAGCGCCACCGGCGAATTCGCCGTGGCGATGGGCGTGCCGCGCTTCGCCCCGGAGGACGTGCCGCTGGTCGGCTTCCCGCGTGCGCGCGACGAATACGTGCTGCCGCTGCAGGGTGGCAGCGTGCGCTTCGGCGCGGTGTCGATGGGCAACCCGCACGCGGTGCTGGAAGTGGGCCTGGTCGATGCGGCGCCGGTGGAACGCCTGGGTCCGTTGCTGCAGCAGCACGCCTCGTTCCCGGATTCGGTCAACGTCGGCTTCGTGCAGGTGATCGACCGCGGCCACCTGCGCCTGCGCGTGTACGAGCGCGGCGTCGGCGAGACCCTGGCCTGCGGCAGCGGCGCCTGCGCGGCGGCCGCGGTGATGATGCAGCGCGGCCGGGTGGAGCGCGACGTGCGCGTCAGCCTGCCGGGCGGCGAACTGCGCGTGCAATGGCCGGAAGACACCGCACCGGTGGTGATGTCCGGGCCGGCGACGTTCGTCTTCGATGGAGAATGGATCCGATGAGCGAAAGCCAGGACAAGCTCGGTGCGCACGAGGTGGCGGCGTGGCTGCGGCGCCATCCCGGCTTCCTCAAACAGTTTCCCGATCTGGCGCTGACCCTGGTGGTACCGCGCGACGACGGTCCCACCGCGTCGCTGGCCAGCTACCAGCTGGAAGTGCTGCGCGACAAGAACCGCGAACTGTCGCGGCGGCTGGCCGACCTGGCCGCCAACGCGCAGGTCAACGAGCGGCTGGCGGTGCGCACCCATCAGTTGACCCTGGCGTTGATGCGTCAGCACAGCGCCGCCGACAGCGTGCGCGCGATGGCCGCGTCGCTGCAGGAGGATTTCCAGGGCGACCTGGTCAGCATCGTGCTGCTGCAGCCTTTGCCCGGCCTGGAGCAGGCGCCGTGGCTGCAGGTGCTGGCGGCCGACGATCCGCGGCTGGCGCCGTTCCGCGATTGCCTGAAGGACGGCGAGCCGATCTGCGGCCGCCTGCAACCGGAAAAGCAGGCGCTGCTGTACGGCGAGCGCGTGGACGAAGTGCAATCCACCGCGCTGCTGCCGCTGCCCGGCCTGGGCCTGATCGCGGTCGGCAGCCGCGACCCGAACCGGTTCTATCCCGGCATGGGCACCTTGTTCCTGCGCATGATGGGCGAAGCGCTGGCGGTGGCGTTGCAGCGATGAGTGGGGCCGGGACTCGGGATCCGGGACCCGGGACCCGGGACAGCGCCGGAACCGGCGCTGCCGATCATCAGGCCGGGCAGGGCACTGCTGTCGCCGCGAGCGAGGCCACGTCTCCCGCGTCCCGGTTCCTCGCCTACCTGCAGGTCGAGCGGCGCATGTCCGCGCATACCCTGGACGCGTACCGGCGCGACCTGGCGGCGCTGGAGGCGTGGGCGGCCGCCAACCTGCTTGGCGAACCGGCCGCGCTGGATGCCGCGCAACTGCGCAATTTCATCGCCGCCGAGCACCGCCGCGGGCTGTCGCCCAAGAGCCTGCAGCGGCGGTTGTCGGCGTGCCGCAGCTTCTATGCGTGGCTGCTCAAGCACGGCCACATCGCCACCAGCCCGGCCGCGGCACTGCGCGCGCCGAAGGCGCCGCGCAAACTGCCGCAGGTGCTCGACGCCGACGAGGCGGTGCGCCTGGTCGAAGTGCCGACCGATGCGCCGCTGGGCCTGCGCGACCGCGCGCTGCTGGAGCTGTTCTATTCCTCCGGCCTGCGCCTGAGCGAACTGTGCGCGCTGCGCTGGCGCGATCTGGATTTCGTCGCCGGCATGGTCAGCGTGCTTGGCAAGGGCAACAAGCAGCGGCTGGTGCCGGTCGGCTCGCACGCGCGCGCCGCGTTGCTGGCGTGGCGCGAGGAAAGCCGGGGTGAGGCCGCCGCGCCGGTGTTCCCGGGCCGCGGCGGGGCGCCGATCGGTGCGCGCGCGGTACAGATCCGGATCAAGCAACTGGCCGGGCGCCAGGGCCTGTTCAAGCACGTGCATCCGCACATGCTGCGGCACAGTTTCGCCAGCCACATCCTGGAATCCTCCGGCGACCTGCGCGGCGTGCAGGAACTGCTCGGTCATGCCGACATCGCCACCACGCAGATCTACACGCATCTGGACTTCCAGCACCTGGCCAAGGTCTACGACGCATCGCACCCGCGGGCCAAGCGCAAGTCCTGAGCGCTGCATCGCGACCGCACGGTTGCCATCGCACCCGCGCTTGTTCTGGATCAAGGCGAGTCGGCAAAGGCGGGAGGACACTGTCCTCCCACGTTGCGAGGGCTCACCGATGGCCAACCCCTTTCCGCTGGCGCCGCGCCGCCCCGAACGGCTGTGCTGGGGCTGCGACGCGATTGCGCGGCACACGACCTGGCCTGCGGCAACGGCGCCGGGCGCACCCTGCATCCGATCGAAACCCAGGGCGAGGACTGGTACGTCGCGTGGGACATCGCTGCCGGATCCGGCACGGCCGGCGCATGCCCGGCTCGGCGACGCTTGAACCGCGCGCCGCCAGCCCCCACACCTGAGTCATCGCTCCGGAGGCCGCATGGATCCCAGTCAGAACCCCAATGTTTTCCACGCCACCACGATTCTGTCGGTGCGCCGCGATGGTCGCGTCGCCGTGGCCGGCGATGGCCAGGTGACCCTGGGCCACACCGTGATGAAGGGCAATGCGCGCAAGGTGCGCCGGCTCGGCCGCGAGGGCCAGGTGCTGGCCGGCTTCGCCGGCGCCGCCGCCGATGCGTTCACCCTGTTCGAACTGTTCGAGGCCAAGTTGGAGAAGCACGGCCAGCTGACCCGCGCCGCGGTGGAACTGGCCAAGGATTGGCGCACCGAGCGCCGCCTCGGCAAGCTCGAGGCGCTGCTGGCGGTCGCCGACAAGGAAACCTCGCTGATCATCAGCGGCACCGGCGATGTGATCGAACCGGAGGACGGCATCATCGCCATCGGCTCCGGCGGCTCCTACGCCCTGTCGGCGGCGCGCGCGCTGCTCGGCCACACCACGCTGGACGCGCGCACCATCGCCGTCGAAGCGCTGAACATCGCCGGCGACATCTGCATCTACACCAATCGCAACGTGGTGGTGGAAGAGCTGTGAATCGGGAATGGGGACTGGGGAATCGCAACAGCGGTTCCCGTCTCCGTCACCGATGAGGCCTGCTTTCCCATTCCCGATTCTCCATTCCCGATTCCCTCTTCGATTTCCCGACCATGACCGATACCCATAGCACCATGACCCCGCGCGAGATCGTGCAGGAGCTGGACCGCCACATCGTCGGCCAGCACGAGGCCAAGCGCGCGGTGGCGATCGCGCTGCGCAACCGCTGGCGGCGCATGCAGTTGCCCGATGCGCTGCGCAACGAAGTGATGCCGAAGAACATCCTGATGATCGGCCCCACCGGCGTCGGCAAGACCGAGATCGCGCGGCGCCTGGCGACGCTGGCCAATGCGCCGTTCGTCAAGGTCGAGGCGACCCGCTTCACCGAGGTCGGCTACGTCGGCAAGGACGTGGAGCAGATCGTGCGCGACCTGGCCGATACCGCGGTCAAGCTGTACCGCGAGCAGGCCAAGACCCGCGTGCGCACGCAGGCCGAGGAGCGCGCCGAAGACCGCATCCTCGATGCGCTGCTGCCGCGGCGCAGCGCCGGCATCGGCTTCGATCCGGAAGCCGCACGCAACGAGCCCTCGGCGCAGGACAGCGACACCCGCAGCAAGTTCCGGCGCATGCTGCGTGCCGGCGAACTGGACGAGCGCGAGATCGAACTGGATGTCGCGGTCAACGTCAGCATGGACATCATGACCCCGCCGGGCATGGAGGAAATGGGCCAGCAGTTGCGGCAGATGTTCTCCAACCTGGGCGGCGGCAAGTCGCAGTCGCGCAAGCTGACCATCAAGGCCGCGCGGCCGCTGCTGATCGAGGAAGAGGCCGGCAAGCTGGTCAACGAGGACGATGTGCGCGCCGCGGCGATCGAGGCCTGCGAACAGCACGGCATCGTGTTCATCGACGAGATCGACAAGGTGGCCAAGCGCAGCGAGGCCGGCGCCACCGGCGGCGACGTGTCGCGCGAAGGCGTGCAGCGCGATCTGCTGCCACTGGTGGAAGGCTCCAACGTCAGCACCAAGTACGGCACGGTCAAGACCGACCATATCCTGTTCATCGCCTCCGGCGCGTTCCATCTCGCCAAGCCCAGCGACCTGATCCCGGAGCTGCAGGGCCGTTTCCCGATCCGGGTAGAGCTGTCGGCGCTGTCGAAGGATGACTTCATCCGCATCCTCACCGAGCCGAAAGCGGCGCTGACCAAGCAGTACGAAGCGCTGTTGCTGACCGAGGGCGTGAGCCTGCGCTTCACCGACGACGCCATCGCGCGCCTGGCGGAGATCGCGTTCCTGGTCAACGAGCGCCAGGAGAACATCGGCGCGCGGCGCCTGCACACCGTGCTCGAGCGCCTGCTCGACACGCTGAGCTACGAAGCCCCGGACCGCGATGGGCAGAGCGTCACCGTGGACGCGGCCTATGTCGATGCGCACCTGGGCGAGCTGGTGCAGGACCCGGATCTGAGCCGGTACATCCTGTAATTCCGGGTCGACGCACGCCCGCGATGCGTTCCCCTTTGTGGGAGTCAACTGTCATGCAACCACGACGAACTGCGTAGGCGGACGATCTGGCCTCGGAAGCCGTCGTGCCTGATCCCACAAAAGGGGACGAAGGTCCCTCCCACATCGCGCCCGGACAGCGATCACCACGAGTCCGTGTGGGAGTCGCGGTCGCTTGGCTTTGGCTCTTGCCCTTGCTTTTGACTTACTGGGTTCCCTTCCGAAGCGGCGGCCATCGCGGGGAAAAACCCGAAGGGCGGCGCACAGGGATGTGCGCCGTCCGCGGCAGGGGCAGGATGCCCCTTCCGCGGATCCCCGTGATGGACGCGGCCCCGGAGCGCGTTAGCGCGGAGGGCGCGAGGCAGGGCGCGCTTGACCAGCCTTCGGCTGTGGTAAAGCGCTTCTTTTGGTTACCTTTTCTTTGCGCGAGCAAAGAAAAGTAACTCGCCCGTAAGGGCGAAAGCCTTTGCTTTCGCTTGAGATTTGCGTGTCGGACGAAAAGAAGAACCGTAGACATAACGCCATCAGGGCTCCATGTCCAGATACAAGGAGCGACTTCCGTCGTGACGGGACTTGCCGGTAAGGCCTCGTCGCGACTGGGATCCCACAAAAGGGGACGAGAATCGCTCCGACAGGAGAGCGTGCCGCAGGCCGGGGTATGTTTCCCGCAGCGCCAAGACGGCGTGGGCGATCCCGGCCACCCTCGCCGCGTTCAATACAGCGGCGTGCCCGCCTTGTACGCGGCCACGAACGATTGCCAGTCCAGTTGCACCTGCGCGGCGTAGTCGAACGCGAACTGGCGCAGTTCCGATTTCAGGCCGCTCTTGCTGCTGGCCGCTTGGTCGATCTGCTTGTCGATGCTGTAGGGCACCACGTTCGGGTCGTAGTCCTGGTCGGCCAGCGCATGCGCCGAGGCCAGGGCCTGACCCAGGTAGGTGGCGGCGGTGGCGAGCTTGCCGGCGCTGTCCAGTGCGGTCGGGTCCAGGTCCTGCTGGAACGGGGATTTCTCGTGCACGTAGAACGGGGTGCCGTCGACGCTGGCGTAGCCGACCAGCACGTCGGCGTCGATGGTCTGCGCCTTGGCGGTACGCGCCACCCGCGCGCCCTCGTTGTTGTCGTAGGTGGAGGCCGGCATCTGCGACGGCGCGGCCACGGCGACCACGCTGGCCGCTTCCTGCTTCCACTCCAGGATCACGTCGTCGCTGGTCGACGCGCTCGGGCCTTCGATCAGCACGTACAGGCGCAGGCGGCCGAGGCTGCCGGTGCCCGAGCCCAGCTTCTGGCGCACGTCCTTGATGCCGTAGTAGCTGGCCGCATAACGCTTGGACGCGGCGATCGAGCCGATGTAGCCGTTCATCGCCGCGGCCACCGCCGAGGCGGTGCCGGCGTCCACCGCGACCAGGTTGTCCAGGTTCTGGAACTGGCGCTTGCCGCCGTTGACCACCGTGTACTTGGACAGCAGGCTGCTGCGGCTCTTGCCGTCGGCGCTGTCGATGATCTTGGCCACCGCGCCGCTGGTGTTGCGCTTGCTCAGCTGGAAGCTTTCTTCGGCGTCGCTGCCGCGGAAATCGGCGATCTTGTCCAGGTAGGCGCCGACCATGGTGTCGATGGCGTCGCCGATGTCGCTGTCGGACAGGCCGTTGTCGCGCCCGGCCAGGACCATGCTCGCGGCCAGCCGGCGCAGGTCCCACACGTACTGGCCGAGGTGGCCTTCGTCGAAGTCGGCGACCTTGAACACCGCCTTGCCGCTGCTGTCGCGCGCGGCATCGAAATTGCCGATGTGGGTGTCGCCGCCGAGCCAGGTGTAGCCGGTCTGCGGCGAGGTCCACAGCGAACCCGGCAGGGTCTTCATGTCCTGGTAGAAAATGTGGTCGGTGCCGCGGTAGAAGGCGTAGGCGCCGGTGGCCATGGTCGCCATCTTGGTATCCAGCTCGGCGCGCTGCGCGGCGTAGGGATGGTTGTAGTCGTGGATCTGCTGCACCACCCAGGCGTCGCGCTTGCTCGCCGCGGTCGCGCATCCGGCGCAGGCGGCGAGGGTCAGGCCGATCAGCAGCAACTGCGGCAGGCGGGTGGACATCGCAGGTCTCCAGGCGCGGACGAAGGAACCGGCAGTCGACCACGCCTGCATTGCACGCGGATGAACCTAGAAGTAGCGCAGCCAGCCCAGGTCGCGGCGCCGCGCCTTCAGCCGCGCGAACGCGGCGGTGGGCCAGTACAGGGCCAGGCCCAGCAAGGCGGCGATCGCCCACAGCGCGGCCACGCTGTCCACGCCGAACAGGTCGCCCTGGTTGGCGCCCCACAGCGCCAGCGCGGCCAGGTAGGCGAGCTTCAGCACGTACAGGTGCAGCAGGTAGAAGAACATCGGCGCCGCGCCGATCGTCGCCAGCGGCGCCAGGGTCCGGGCCACGGCGGGGTGCTCGTACAGGCGCAGCAACAGCAGGCCCACGCCCAAGGTCAGCAGCAGGAACTGCAGCGACGGCGGGTACTTGGTGACGTTGAAGAAGCTCATTGCGGTATGCGCGAGGTCGTCCTGCGCCTGCCAGGGCGCATCGCCGTAGCCGTTGTGCCAACGCAGCAGGTGGAAGCCGGCCAGCGCGCCCAGCCCCCAGGCCAGTAGGCGCTGCTGGCGCTGCGCCGGCTCGGCGGCGGCGCCGTACCAGGGGCCGGCGGCGTAGCCGAGCGCGATCACTCCGATCCACGGTAGCACCGGGTAGGAGGTGCGCAGACGCAGCTCGCCCAACTCCAGCCAGCGCCGGTCGTGCAGCACCGCCCAGGCGGCCGCGAGCGGGCCGTCGCCCTGCACCTGCACGGCGTCCAGCAGGTGGTGGCCGGCGACCAGGGCCGCGCCGAGCAGGGCCAGCGCCGGCCGCGGCAGCCACAGCAGTGCGGCCAGCGCGAGCATGCTCAGGCCGATCGCCCAGATCACCTGCAGGTACAGCGCCTGCGGCGGGAAGGCGCCGCTCCAGGCCAGGTTGACCAGGGTCAGCTCCAGCACGATCAGGAACAGGCCGCGCTTGAGCAGGAAGCGGGCGGCCACCGCGCGCCCGTCGGCCTGCCGGGACGCGTACAGCCAGGCCGACAGGCCGGTGAGGAACACGAACACCGGCGCGCACAGGTGGGCGAGGGTGCGCGCGACGAACAGTGCCGGCGCCGTGCCCTCCACCTCCATCGGGTCGCCGACCGGGTGGTGCAGGTAGAAGGTCTCGCGCACGTGGTCGAGCAGCATCAGCAGCATCACCGTGCCGCGCAGCAGGTCGATCGAGGCCAGTCGCGCGGCGGGCGTCGCGGGGACGGCGAGGGAGGCGGGCGAAGCGAGGGCAACAGACGGCATGCGGTGCGATCGGTGTTAATTTTGAAATAATATAACATTCGGGCGGTGGAGCCCTTCCCGCCGCTGCTGGCGCTGGAGTACTCAGGCTTGGCCGCGCCGGGGTGCTGGCGCGGCGGCGGCGAAGCTCGGGCGGAGCAAGCCGGCGCGCCAGGTCGGCGCCGGTCGGCAGGGCCTGGTGTCGGCCCGTGGGCGTGTCGGCGGGCGTCTGGCCTGGTGCGCCGAGCGCGGCGGGCCTTTCAGTCCTCGCCGATGTCCTCGTTCCACACGTCCGGGTGCGCGGCGATGAAGCCGCCGAGCAGGTCGATGCACTCCTGGCTGTGCAGGTCGATGACCTCCACGCCGCTCTCGCGCAGCCAGTCGATGCCGCCCTGGAAGGTCACCGATTCGCCGACCACCACGGTGCCGATGTTGAACTGCCGCACCAGGCCGCTGCAGTACCAGCACGGCGCCAGGGTGGTGACCATGATGGTGTCCTTGTAGCGGCGCTGGCGGCCGGCCTTGCGGAAGGCGTCGGTCTCGCCGTGCACGGATGGGTCGCCTTCCTGCACGCGGCGGTTGTGGCCGCAGCCGAGCAGGCGGCCGTCGCGGTGGTACAGGGCCGCGCCGATCGGGATGCCGCCCTCGGCCAGGCCCTGGCGGGCTTCGGCGATGGCGGTGTCGAGCAGGGCGCGGTAGTCGGGCGTGGTCAGCATGGGATGGCCGGGGGAAAGGGAGTCGGCCGGCAGTCTGGCGCAGGCGGCCGGCGGCTGTCATCCCGTGTGGCGCTTCACCGGCACGCAGCGGCCGGCAGTGCGATAATCCCGGCATGAGCGAATCCCCCTACAAATCCGGCACCACCCATTTCGGCTTCCGCGACGTCGCCGCCAAGGACAAGCAGAAGCTGGTCGGCGAGGTCTTCACCTCGGTCGCCGGCAACTACGACCTGATGAACGATCTGATGAGCATGGGCATCCATCGGGTCTGGAAGCGCTATTTCGTCGCCACCGCGCAGGTCAAGCCGGGCGACCGCGTGCTCGACCTGGCCGGCGGCACCGGCGACATCGCCGCGCTGCTGAAGGACCGGGTCGGTGCCGACGGCGAGATCGTGCTGGGCGACATCAACGCCGGCATGCTCTCGGTGGGCCGCGACCGCCTCACCAACCGCGGCCTGGTCGCGGGCCTGGACTACGTGCAGTGCAACGCCGAGGCGCTGCCGTTCCCCGACCAGAGCTTCGACCTGGTGACCATCGCCTTCGGCCTGCGCAACGTCACCGACAAGGACGCCGCGCTGCGCGAGATGTACCGCGTGCTCAAGGTCGGCGGCCAGGCGCGGGTGCTGGAGTTCTCCGAAGTCACCGCCGACTGGTTCAAGCCGCTGTACGACTTCCATTCGTTCAAGGTGCTGCCGCGCCTGGGCCAACTGTTCGCCAAGGACGCCGACAGCTACCAGTACCTGGCCGAAAGCATCCGCAAGCATCCGCCGCAGGACGCGCTGAAGGCGATGATGGAAGAGGCCGGCTTCGCCCGCAGCCACTACAAGAACCTGACCGGCGGCATCGTGGCGATCCACTCGGGCTATAAGATCTGAGAGGCCGGGAATTGGGAATCGGGATTGGGGAATCGCAAAAGCGGGCGATCGGTGGCTGACTGATCGCGGCGCTGTGTCGTCCTTGTGGGAGGGGTTTCAGTCCCGACGCGCGGTCCGACGATGCCGGCGCAGCATCTGCCACAGAACGCCGGGATTCGGGAATCGGGATCGGGAATGGTAAGAGCAGGGGATCGGTGCTGACCGATCGCGGGCCCTGTGCCGTCTTTGTGGGAGGGACTTCAGTCCCGACGCGCGGTTCGACGGTGCCGGCGCAAGCATCTGCCACAGAAAGCCGGGATTCGGGAGTCGGAATTGGGGAATCGCAAGAGCGGACGATCGGTTGCAGCCCGATCGCGGCGCTGGGCTGTTCTTGTGGGAGGGACTTCAGTCCCGACGCGCGGTCCGACGGTGCCGGCGCAAGCATCTGCCACAGAAAGCCGGGAATTGGGAATCGGGATTCGGGAATCGCAAAAGCGGGCGATCGGTGGCTGACCGATCGCGGCGCTGGGCTGTTCTTGTGGGAGGGACTTCAGTCCCGACGCGCGGTCCGGCGGTGCCGGTGCAAGCATCTGCCACAGAAAGCCGGGATTCGGGAGTCGGGATTCGGGAATCGTAAGAGCGGACGATCGGTTGCAGGCCGATCGCGGCGCTGGGCTGTTCTTGTGGGAGGGACTTCAGTCCCGACGCGCGGTCCGGCGGTGCCGGTGCAAGCATCTGCCGCAGGACGCACTGAAGGCGATGATGGAAGCAGCCGGCTTCGCCCGCAACCACTACAAGAACCTTGCCGGCGGCATCGTGGCGATTCACTCGGCTACAAGATCTGAGTGGAGCCGGGATTGGGGAGTGAAGATTCGGGAAGCGTAGGCGCGCCGGCTGTTCGCTGCTGCGAATCCCCAATCCCCAATCCCCGCTTCGATTGAAGATTCGGGATTCGTCAGCGCGCGGCGCCGCACTGCCGTTGAAAATCCCCACTCCCGAATCCCCAATCCCGGCCTTCCGGTAGACTGCGAGTTTTCCTCGAACCGGTTACTGCCATGCGTTCCCCGTTCCTGTTGTTGTCCCTGGCCGCTGTGATCGCGTCCGGGTGTTCCCGTGAAGCGTCCGCGCCCGATGCGGCCGCCACTGCCGCCAAGCCGGCACCCGCCGCGGCCAAGCCGGCCGACCGCAGCCACGACGAGACCTCCTACGCCGAGCCGTCCAAGGTCGTGATCAAGGATCTGGCGCTGGATCTGAAGCTGGATTTCGACAGCAAGCAGATCGGCGGCACCGCCACCTACACGCTGGACTGGAAGGACAAGAGCGCCAAGCAACTGGTGCTGGATACGCGCGACCTGACCATCGAGAAGGTGCAGGCCGACGACGGCAAGGGCCAGCAGGCGCCGCTGCAGTACGCGCTGGCGCCGGCCGACAAGATCTACGGCAGCAAGCTGACCATCGAGGCGCCGACCCAGCCGCAGACGATCAGCATCACCTACCACACCGCGCCGACCGCCTCGGGCCTGCAGTGGCTGGAGCCGTCGATGACCGAGGGCAAGAAGCTGCCCTTCATGTTCAGTCAGTCGCAGGCGATCCATGCGCGTTCGTGGGTGCCGCTGCAGGACACGCCGAGCGTGCGCTTCACCTACAGCGCGCACGTGGTCTCGCGTCCAGACGTGATGGTGCTGATGAGCGCCGACAACGATCCCAAGGCGGTGCGCAACGGCGACTACCGCTTCAAGATGCCGCAGCCGATCCCGTCCTACCTGCTGGCGATCGCCGCCGGCGACCTGGTGTTCAAGCCGATCTCGGCGCGCTCGGGCGTCTGGGCCGAGCCGGCGATGGTCGACAAGGCGGCCAAGGAGTTCGAGGACACCGAGAAGATGATCGTGGCCGCGGAGACGCTGTACGGTCCGTACCGCTGGGGCCGCTACGACATGCTGGTGCTGCCGCCGTCGTTCCCGTTCGGCGGCATGGAGAATCCGCGCCTGACCTTCGCCACACCGACGGTGATCGTCGGCGACAAGTCGCTGGTGTCGCTGATCGCGCACGAGCTGGCGCATAGCTGGTCCGGCAACCTGGTGACCAACGCCAGCTGGAAGGACATCTGGCTCAACGAAGGTTTCACTACCTACGTGCAGGCGCGCATCACCGAGGCGCTGTACGGCCCCGAAGCGGCGGAGATGGAGCGCGAGATCGACCAGACCGACCTGCTCGCCGAACTGAAGGGCATGAGCCCGGCCGACCAGGCGCTGGCGCTGCCGGCGCTGACCGAGCGCGATCCGGACGAGGCGCTGAGCCAGGTCGCCTACGTCAAGGGCGCATGGTTCCTGCAGTTCCTGGAACAGCGCTTCGGCCGTGACACCTTCGATCCGTTCCTGCGCGGCTGGTTCGACGACCACGCGTTCCAGAGCGCCAACACCGATCAGTTCGTCGAGTACCTGAAGACCCACCTGCTGCCCAAGAAGCCGAACGCGGTGACCGCGCAGGAACTGCATGCGTGGCTGGACGAGCCGGGCATTCCGGCGTTCGCGCAGAAGGCGCGTTCGCGCAACTTCGCCATGGTCGACACCGCGCGCATCGCCTGGACCGGCAGCGGCACGTTGCCGGGCAAGCAGGTGACCGATGCCTGGAGCACCCAGGAGTGGACGCGCTTCCTCAGCGGCCTGGGCGAGAAGCTGACCCCGGCGCAGCTCAAGCAACTTGACGACGCCTACCACTTCACCGGCACCGCCAACGGCGAGATCGCCATGCGCTGGTATCCGCTGGCGATCCGCAGCGGCTACGTGGACGCGCGCCCGGCCGCCGGCGAGTTCATCGCCCGCGTCGGCCGCCGCAAGCTGATCCTGCCGATCTACGCCGAACTGGTGAAGACCCCGGACGGGCTCGCCTTCGCCGAAGAGGTGTTCGCCAAGGCCAAGCCCGGCTACCACCCGATCACCACGGTGTCGGTGCAGGAGATGCTGGACAAGGCCAAGGCCGGCAGCACCGCGCACTGACGCGCGCCTGCTGCTGAAGACCGCGCACACGGCGCCGGGAGCGATCCCGGCGCCGTGTGCGTTTGCAAGGCCTGCATGGTGCGGCGGGCGCGCCATGCGGAAGCGGCGATCGTTGTAGCAGTTCGGTGCGCGCACGTTGCGCCAGATGCTCGTGCGCGGCGTCGCCTGCGCGTCCTGCACGACGCGCGTCTGCCCAGTGCGGCGTTAACGAATTCCACACATGCCGCTGCTCGCGCGCAGCGACCCGTTGCCACGCATTCGCGATATCCTCGGCAGTCCCGATGGTCCCCGCTCCATGCGCGCATGACCCCGTTCGCCACCGCCTCCCTGCTCTCCGCTGCAAGCGCCATCGCCACGGCAGGACAGTGCCGATGCCGATGCGAGCTGAATCACCTCCGCGTGTCGAGGCGCTGCTGAGATGAGCGACGCGCATCCACTGTCCGGTTCCCTGCTGGCCGCGCTGCCCGATGCCCGCGGTGGCGAAATCTTCACCGAACTGCTCCGGCGCTCCGGTTGCCGCGTCGAGCGCATCGTCTCGCACGGGCAGACCACGCCGCAGGAGTCGCCGTACCTGCAGGCGCACGACGAATGGGTGCTGGTGCTGCGTGGTCGCGCGCGGGTGGCGCTGTGCGAGCGCGAGGTCGCGCTGGCGCCGGGCGACCATCTGTTCATCCCGGCCGATACGCCGCATTGGGTGACCTTCACCGATCCCGGGCAGCCGACCGTGTGGCTGGCCCTCCATCTCGGCGAAGCCGACGTGGTGGCGTGAGCGCATGACCGGCCTGCGCGCTGCGGTGTCCCCATGGTGATGGCGACCCTGGTCTTGATGATGCTGCTGCTGCTGGCTGGCGCCCTGGCGTTGCTGGTGTCGCTACTGTGCGTGGCGCTCGTGGCGATGCCGATCGGGGCGCTGCTGGTGGCGCGCGATCCCTTCCTGCTGGTGCGCCTGGAGAGCCTGCGCCAGCGTCGCGGCAGCGGGCTGCGGCGGCGCCAGTCGCAGGTCGCCGGGCACACCTGGACCTATCTGGTGCGCGCCGCGGCCGATCCCGCCGCGCCGACCCTGCTGCTGGTGCATGGCTTCACCGGCAGCAAGGAGAACTGGCTGCCGCTGGCGCGCGCGCTGGGCACGCGCTATCACCTGGTCATCCCGGATCTGCCCGGCTGGGCCGAGAGCCAGCGCATCGCCGGGCAGGACTACGGCTTTGTGGCGCAGGCCGAGCGCGTGGCCGCGTTCGCCATGCAGTGCGCGCGCCGTGCGGGCAGCGAATGCGTGCTGCTCGGGCATTCGATGGGAGGCGGCATCGCGGCGCTGGCCGCGGCGCGCCATCCGGCGGTGTTCGACCGGGTCGGCCTGTTCAACGCCGCCGGCGTGCGCTTCGCCGACAACGTCTTCGGGCAGGCGGTGCTGGACGGGCACAATCCGTTCGCGGTGCACGATGCCGCATCGCTGCAGCGCTACATCGACACCGTGTTCCTGCTCGAGCGCGCCAAGCCGCGCATCCCGCGCTGGGCGGTGCCGGCGGTGGTGGCCTGGCGTCGCCGCGAGGCCGATTTCGAGCAGCAGGTGCTGGCGCGCATCGGCCGCGGCGAGGAGGCGTTCCTGCCGTTCGAGGAAGCCGCGCACATCCGCCAGCCGACGCTGCTGCTGAACTGCGTGCAGGACGCGGTGATCGACGCCAGCGCGCTGGCGCTGTACGCGCAACGCCTGCCGCAGGCGATCCAGGTACTGCTGGACGGCAGCGGCCACATGTCCATCGTCGAGAAACCCGCCGAGGTCGCGCAGGCCATCGACGCCCTGATCCAACGAGGAACCCCACGATGAAACGCATCCTGCTCGGCGCGCTGTGCGCCGTCGCCCTGGCCGCTTGCGGCGATCACGAGGCCGAGCGCAAGGCGCAGGCCGCGGCCGAAGCGCAGGCCAAGGCGCAGGCGGCCGACGATCTGGCCAAGCAGTACGACGCCGCGGTGAAGTCGGGCAACTGGGACCTGGCCCGGATCCACGGCGCGGCGCTGCTGCAGCAGTACCCCGGCTCGGACGCGGCCGAACGCATCCAGCCCGGCTACGCCGAGGTCAAGGCCAAGGGCGAAGCGGCGCGCGAGCTGCGGCGCATGCAGGCGGCCTGGCAGTACTCGCAGGTGCCGGCCGGCAAGGGCGTGCAGCGCTCGGCGATGCTGTACAGCCGCGACAAGGTCGATGTGGACGGCAGCGGACCCAAGCCGGTGCAACTGGTGTTCCGCGACCATCCGGAATGGAAGCGCAGCGCCTACCTCGTGCTGCAGTCCGGCGATTTCCGCTGCGCCGGCGGCTGCAAGGTGGAACTGAAGGCCGACGACGCGCCGCCGCACGCGGCCGCGGCCTGGCGGCCCAAGACCGACGAGGCCATCGCCATGTTCATCAGCGACGACAAGGCGCTGTGGAAGCTGGCGCGCAAGACCACGGTGCTGCAGATCACCTTCCCGGTGAAGGCCGGCGGCACACGCACCGCGGTGTTCGAGACCGGCGGCCTGGACGGCGCGCAGATGCCGGGCTGGGATTGAGCGCGATGCATGCCGCCATGCCACCGCCGGCCGAGGTGCTGTGCCAGGTGCGCCACTGGGTGTTCGACATGGACGGCACCCTGACCCGCGCCGTGCACGATTTCGCGCTGATCCGCCGCGAACTGCAGATCCCGCCGCAGGCCGACATCCTGCAGCACCTGGCGGCGCTGCCGGATGCGCAGCGCGCCAGCAAGCACGCCTGGCTGCTGGAGCACGAGCGCGTGCTTGCCCAGGAGGCCACCGCGGCCAACGGCGCGCCGGCGCTGCTGCGCACCCTGCACGCGGCCGATTGCCGGCTGGCGGTGCTCACCCGTAACGCGCGCGAGCTGGCGCAGCTGACCCTGGAAGAGATCGAGGTCGACGACCTGTTCGAGGACGTCACCATCCTCGGCCGCGACGAGGCGCCGCCCAAGCCGCATCCCGGCGGCCTGCTGCAGTTGGCCGAGCACTGGGGCGTGGCGCCGCAGGCGCTGGCGATGGTCGGCGACCACGCCTACGACCTGCAGTGCGGGCGCCATGCCGGCGCCACCACCGTGCTGCTGCATCCGGACAATCCCTGGCCGGCGCTGGCCGACCTGCATTTCGCCGATTGCGCCGCGCTGCTGGCGTGGTGGCAGGACCGCGTCGGGCCGCAGTCGCACTGACTGCTGCGCGGCGGCTGACCGCCGCCGCGCGCCGCACCCTCCTTAGCGAGATCGGTGCAGGCGTGCCGGATGCGCACTCCCCGTCGCGCGCCCCGCCGTGCGCATCCGTGTGCGCCAGTGTGGCAAGCGCAGCGATGGCGCAGGGTGTGCCACCGGCACATGTGCTCACACTGCGCCACGCCCGATGCAATCGTGTGGCACAAAGTGTCACGTTTCCGAGACGCCTTCGACCGCGCTGGTGGGCGTCTCCGCGACGACAACCGGCGTCGTGATCCGTACCTCAAGGGATGTTGCATCGCAGCGCCGCGATGGCATGGACGTTGCTCGTATACATCCACGCTTCAGGTTCCGTGGCACACGCCGATAGGTGAAGTGACGCGGCTCTTCAACGAGGGGAGTAGAACGATGCACAGTCATTCACGTCATACACAGGCTTGTACGCTGCTCGCGCTGGCCACTGCGCTGGCATTGGCGGGTTGCAAGAAGCAGGAAGAGGCTCCGGCGCCGGCCGCACCGGCCGCCGCACAGCAGCCGCCGGCCGCCGCGCCGGCCGCGGTCGCCGATACCGACAGCGAGTTCGCCAGCAATGCCGCCAACCCGGACAACTGGGGCGGCATCGGCCGCGACTTCGGCCTGACCCGGCACAGCCCGCTGGCCGAGATCAACCGCGACAACGTCAAGAACCTGAAGATGTCGTGGGAGATGAAGACCGACGCCACCCGCGGCCATGAAGGCCAGCCGCTGGTGGTGGGCGGCACCATGTACATGGTCAGCGCCTATCCGAACAACGTGTTCGCGATCGACCTGTCGCAGGAAGACGCCGGCAAGGTGCTGTGGAAGTACACCCCGCAGCAGGACGAGCGCGCCGTCGCGGTGGCCTGCTGCGACACGGTCAACCGTGGCGCGTCCTACGCCGACGGCAAGGTGGTGTTCGGCAGCCTCAGCGGCGACGTGATCGCGCTCGATGCCAAGACCGGCAAGGAAGTGTGGAAGCAGAAGCTCGCCTATCCCGAGAAGGGCGAGACCATCACCATGGCCCCGATCATCGCCGACGGCAAGGTCGTGGCCGGCATCAGCGGCAACGAGTTCGGCGTGCGCGGGCGCGTCGCTGCGTACGCGCTGGCCGACGGCAAGCAGGCCTGGTCCTGCGAAGCCACCGGCACCGACAAGGACATCTGCCTCGGCCCGGACTTCAACAAGGCCAATCCGCAGCACGGCCAGCTCGGCGACCTCGGCCAGAAGACCTATCCCGACGAAGGCTGGAAGCGCGGCGGCGGCGCGGCCTGGGGCTGGTACAGCTACGACCCGAAACTCAAGCTGGTCTACTACGGCACCGGCAATCCCGGCCTGTGGAGCCCGTCGTACCGCTGCGGCAAGACCACGCAGAAGGAATGCGACACCGGCGAGTACGACAACAAGTGGTCGATGACGCTGTTCGCGCGCAAGATCGACACCGGCGAGGCGGTGTGGGGCTACCAGAAGACCCCGTTCGACCAATGGGACTACGACGGCGTCAACGAGCCGATCCTGGTCGACCTGACCATCGACGGCAAGCAGGTGCCGTCGGTCGTGCAGTTCGACCGCAACGGCTTCGCCTATGTGCTGGACCGCCGCGACGGCACCCTGCTGCGCGCCAACAAGTTCGTGCCGGCCAACTGGGCCGAGCGCATCGACATGAAGACCGGGCGCCCGGTCAAGGTCGCGGCGCACTCGCCGCTGGAACGCGGCCGCAAGGTCGAGGCGTTCCCGGCGGCGATGGGCGGCAAGGACCAGCAGCCGTGCTCGGTGGATCCGGCCAACTCGGCGGTGTTCTTCTGCGGCACCAACAACTGGCACATGGAGCTCGACCCGCAGGAGCGCGGCAACACCATGATGGGCCTGCCGTACGTGTTCGCCAACGTGCTGATGAAGCCGAACGAGCCGGGTGCGCTGGGCATCGTCAAGGCGTTCGACGTGGTCGAAGGCAAGTCCAAGTGGGAGATTAAGGAGAAGTTCCCGGTGTGGAGCGGCACCCTGGTCACCGACGGCGGGCTGGTGTTCTACGGCACGCTGGACGGCTGGTTCCGCGCGGTGGACAAGGACACCGGCAAGAAGCTGTGGGAGACCAAGCTGCCCTCGGGCATCATCGGCAACCCGATCGCCTACAAGGCCAACGGCCACCAGTACGTGGCGGTGTTCTCGGGCATCGGTGGCTGGATCGGCCTGCCGGTCGCCGCCGGCCTGGATCCGGGCGATCCGTACGGTGCGCTGGGTGCGGCCGGCCTGGCCTTCAGCAACGGCTTCGACAAGATCCCGTTGGGCGGCATGGTGCACACCTTCCGCATCGACGGCGCCGGCAAGACCGTCACCCCGACCCCCAACGCGACCGCCACGACGGCCGGCGGCGGTGGCAGCGCGGCGGTCGCCGCCAAGTCGGTGCGATGAGCCGGCGGCGCCGCGTCCAGGGTGCGAGCGGGTGCCGCATGGCACCCGCCTCGCGGCGCCTGCCTGCGGGCGCGCGCGCCGTGTTGCTGTTGTGCAGCCTCGGACTCGTCGCCGCAGGCTGTACGCGCGAGCCGTCGTCCGCGACGGCTCGCGCTCCTGCTGCCCCGCCCGCCGTTGCGGCACCGGCATCCGCCGCGCCCGCCACGACGCTGCCGGCCGATGCGCCGGTGCTGCGGGTCTGTGCCGATCCCGGCAACATGCCGTTGTCCGATCGTGCAGGCGAGGGCTTCCAGAACAAGATCGCCCAGGTGGTGGCCGCGGAGATGGGCCGGCGCCTGGAGTACGAGTGGCGCAGCTACTACCAGCGCGGCCTGGCGCGCAGCACGATCAACGCCGGGCGCTGCGACGTGCTGATGGACATGAACAGCGATTTCGAGATGGGCCTGCCCACGCGCCCGCTGTATCGCTCCACCTATGTGCTGGTCACCCGCAAGGGCCTGGACCTGCGTCCTGCCTCGCTGGACGATCCGGCACTGAAGAAGCTCAAGGTCGGCGTGTTCCAGAGCTCGCCGGCGCGGCAGGCGCTGTTCGACCATGGCGTGCAGGGTGAAGTGCAGTACCTGTTCTACGATTCGGCGAGTGCGCCGCAGGAACATCCCGGCAAGCTCGCCGAGCAGGTCGCCGCCGGCAAGCTCGATGCCGCCGAATCCTGGGGGCCGGTGGCCGGCTACTACGCCGCGCGCGGCGGCCTCGGCGTGGTGCCGCTGAACGTCATCGACAACGAGGTGCTGGAATATTCGATGGCGTGGGCGGTGTCGCGCAAGAACGCGGCATTGCGCGATGCGCTGAACGCGGCGATGCAGCGCAGCGCCGGCAAGATCGGCGCGATCCTGCGCGAGTATCACGTGCCGCTGGTGGACTGCGCCGATTGCATCGTCGCCGGCGATCTGCGCTCGCACGGCTCCTACGCGGTGCCCGACGACCAGGACGATACGCCGAGCGCGCAGGCCTCGTCGGACATGCTGGCGCAATTGCAGTTGCGCATCGCCGGCGGTGCCGATCCGAACGAGGAGTTGGCGCATGCGCTGGACGCCGGCGATGGCGTGCGCGTGGCCTGGCTGCTGCGGCATGGCGCCAGCGCCGACAAGCCCAACCTGCTCGGCGAGCCGCCGCTGCAGCAGGCGATCCGCAACCAGGCGCCGCTGCTGGTCGGCGAGCTGCTGGCTGCCGGCGCCAAGGTCGAAAACCGCGACAGCAATGGCTGGACGCCGTTGATGAAGGCGGCCTGGTCCAACGACGGCAAGAGCGCCGCGCAATTGCTGGCGCATGGCGCCAAGGTCGAGGCGGTGTCCGCCGACGGCTGGACGCCGCTGGACCTGGCCATCTCCTACGCCGACGCCGACCTGGTACAGGCATTGCTCACCGCGGGTGCCAGCGTGCGCCGTGCCAACCCGGCCGGCTTCACCCCGGTGATGTTCGCGGTGGCGCGCAACGATCCGAAGATCCTCGATCTGCTGCTCAAGCGCGGTGCCGAAGCCGACCGTGCCAACCGCGCCGGCGTCACGCCGTTGATGCTGGCTGCCGCTGCCGGCCGCGAGGACAGCGCCCGGCGCCTGCTCGCCGCTGGCGCCAGCGCCGATGCGCGCGACGCCGACGGCAAGACCCCGGCGGCGCTGGCCCAGCAACGCGGCAATGCCGAACTCGCCCACCTGCTGACGGAGGCCCAGCACCGACGCACGCAATGACCGCTTTCCGCCGTTCCGTACACGCCGCTCGCGCGGCCTGCTCCTCCCATCGTGCACTCCGCAAAGGTTCTGCTCCCATGCGCTCTGCTTCCGTCCGTCGTCGTGCCGTCTCCGTGCTGTTGCCCGTGTCCCTGTTCGCCTCGCTCCTGTTGCTGGCCGCCTGCGGCAAGCAGGAGACGCCCGCCGCGCCAGCGGCCACACCCGAGCCGGCTGCGGCGCCGGCGCCTCCACCGGCCTCTGCGCCGGCGGCGACCGCGCCCGCCGCCGCTCCTGCCGCCGCACCGGCCCCCGCTGCGGCGGTGACGCCGATTCCGAAGGGACCGCCGGTCAAGGTCACCCCGGAGCTGGTCGCCGAAGGCAAGGCGCTGTTCAACTCCGCCGGCTGCACCGCCTGCCACGGCGGCACCGGTGGTGGCGGCATGTGCCCGCCGCTGACCAACGACATCTGGGTCTACGGTAGCGACGACGACACCTTGCGTACGCTGATCACCGAAGGCACCGCCGGCATGGCCGCGCATGGCAAGACCCGCATCGGCCACGAGAAGGTGGTCGGGCAGATGCCGCCGTTCGGTCCGGTGCTCAAGCCGGGCGACACCGAGAAGCTGCTGGCCTTCATCCACTCCATCAACAAGACCGCGGGCGCCACGCAATGAGGAATGCGTTGCGACTGGCCGCGGTCGTCGCGCTGTCGCTATGCGCCGCGGCCTGCCAGCGTGCCCCTGCGCCAGCCGCAGGGGCCGACGCCGCGAAGGCTGCGCCGGCACCGACGGCCGCTGCCGCGGCGCTGGCCTACGTCCCGAACCAGCGCAGCGGCACCATCTCGGTGATCGACACCGGCAGCGACCGCGTGGTGCGGACGCTGTCGGCGCAGGGCCAGCTCGGCAAGCGCCTGCAGCAGGTGGTGCCGGGTCCGCCCGGGCATCTGTACGTCATCGATGCGCAGGGCCATCGCCTGCTGGACCTGGATACCGTGCAGGACCGCGTGCTGCGCAGCGTCGACATCGGCGAGAACGCCGAAGGCGTCGCCGCATCGCCGGATGGCCGCCAGCTGGCGGTGTGCGTGGAAGGGCAGAACCAGGTGATGCTGATCGACCCGGCCGGCTTCACCATCGGCGCGCACATCGCCACCCGCGGGCAGGCGCCGGAGCACTGCGTCTACACCCCGGACGGCGCGCTGCTGCTGACCAGCAACGAAGGCTCCAACGACCTGGACGTGATCGACCTGAAGGCCGGCACGTCCACCGGCGTGATCGCCACCAGCGGGCATCCGCGCGGCATGGCGTTCGCGCCGGACGGCAAGACGGCGTACGTGGCGCAGGAAGCGGCCAATGTGGTCGACGTGATCGATCTGGCGGCACGCAAGCGCGTGGCCAGCATCCCGGCCGGGCAGCGCACCGCCGGCATCGCCATCGCCCGCGACGGCAGCCGCGTGTATGCGTCGAACGGCGCCGGCACGGTCAGCGTGATCGACCCGGCCGCGCGCCGCGTGCTGGCGGAAATCCCGGTCGGGCAACGGCCGTGGAATCCGGCGCTGAGTCCTGATGGCAAGAAGCTGTACGTGGCCAATGGCCGGTCCAACAGCGTCAGTGTCATCGACACGGCGGCGATGAAGGAGATCAAACAGATCGCGGTGGGCGAGATGCCATGGGGTGTGGTCGTGGCGCAGTGAGGTGAGGCGAGCGGCGCTTTCGGGCGCCGCGACGGGAGGCGGGGAGAGCCGGAATGAAGACGCGAGCCGCGGTCGCCTGGGCGGCGAACCAGCCGCTGGCCATCGAGGAAGTGGATCTGCAGCCGCCCAAGGCCGGCGAGGTGCTGGTGCGCATGGTCGCCAGCGGCATCTGCCATGGCGACGACATCGCCTTGTCCGGCATCGATGCCGAGGCGGCGTTTCCGGTGATCCTGGGCCAGGAAGGCGCCGGCGTGGTCGAGGAAGTCGGTGTCGGCGTCACCAGCGTGCGCCCGGGCGATCACGTGATCCCGCTGTACATGCCCGAATGCGGCGTGTGCAAGTACTGCCGTTCCAACCGCACCAACCTGTGCCAGGCGATCCGCAGCAGCCAGGACCGCGGGCTGATGCCCGATGGCAGCAGTCGCTTCTCGCTGCACGGGCGCCCGCTGCTGCACTACATGGGCACCAGCACCTTCGCCGAATACACCGTGTTGCCGGAGATCGCGGTGGCCAGGATCCATCCGGCCGCGCCGCTGGACAAGGCCTGCCTGCTCGGCTGCACGGTCACCACCGGCATCGGCGCGGTGCTCAACACTGCGCGGGTGCGTCCGGGCGAGAGCGTGGCGGTGTTCGGGCTGGGCGGCATCGGCCTGTCGGTGGTGCAGGGCGCGGTGATGGCGCAGGCCGAACGCATCATCGTGGTCGACATCAACCGCGACAAGTTCCCGCTGGCGCGCGCGCTGGGCGCCACCGATTGCCTGGACCCGAAGGATTTCGGCGCGCCGGTGCAGCAGGTCATCGTCGACCTCACCGACGGCGGCGCCGACCACAGTTTCGCCTGCGTCGGCGACGTGCGCGCGATGCGCGCGGCGCTGGAGTGCTGCCACAAGGGCTGGGGCGAAAGCATCATCCTCGGCGTGGCACCGAGCGCGCAGGAGATCAGCACGCGGCCGCTGCAACTGGTCACCGGCCGCGCCTGGCGCGGCAGCGCCTTCGGCGGGGTCAAGGGCCGCAGCGAACTGCCAGCCTATGCCGAGCGCTACCTGGCCGGGGAGATCCGCATCGACGAACTGATCAGCGAAACCCTGCCGCTGGACCACATCAACCGCGGCTTCGAGGCGATGCGCGCCGGCCGCGGCATCAAATCGATCGTTCTCTACTGAACCTCAAGGAACCGGCATGCCCCATACCCCAGGACGCAGCACCCCGTCGGCGAGTCTGCTCGCCCTGGCCGTCGCCACTGCCATCGGCGTGCTCGCCGCACCGGCGCGCGCGCAGACCACGGTCAACGCCGACGATGCGCAGATCACCGCGCTGGACCGGGTCGAGGTCACCGCCACACCGATTCCCGGCACGCTCATCGATGCCGACCTGCTGCCGTACACGGTGCAGACCGCCAATGCCGACGACATCGCGCGCAGCCAGGCCGGCAACCTCACCGACTTCCTGCTGCGCGAGATGAACGGCGTGGACACCAACGAGGTGCAGGGCAGTCCGTTCCAGACCGATCTGACCTTCCGCGGCTTCCGCGCCTCGGCGCTGCCCGGCGCCTCGCAGGGCGTGTCGGTGTACCTGGACGGCGTGCGCATGAACGAGCCGTTCGCCGACATCGTCAGCTGGGACATGATGCCGGAAGCAGCGATCCGCAGCGTCGCGCTGATGCCGGGCTCCAACCCGCTGTTCGGTCCCAACACGCTCGGTGGCGCGCTGGCCTTCACCACCCAGTCCGGCCTGACCGCGCCGGGCCTGCGCGCCGACCTGTCGGTGGGCAGCGGCGCACGCAAGCGCCTGGATGCGTCCTACGGCTACGCCGGCCGCGACGGCCTGCATGCCTTCGTCGCGGTCACCGGCTTCGACGAGAACGGCTGGCGCGACGCCTCCGCCGGCCGCCTGGGCACCGTGTTCGGCAAGTTCGGCCGGCAGGGCGAGCGCACCGACTGGGACGTGTCGCTGCTGCACGGGCGCAGCCGCCTGGTCGGCAATGGCCTGCTGCCGAGCTACCGCTACACCGACGAGGGCACCGAGCCGGGGCTGTACGAAGCCGACCGCGCTGCGGTCTACACCTCGCCGGACCTGACCCGCAACCGCAACACGCAGCTCACCGGACAGTTCGACCATCGCTTCGACGAGCGCACCGCATTGCACCTGCTCGCCTACTACCGCCAGGGGCGGCGCGACACCGTCAACGGCGACATCAACGACGACTACGAGGAATTCGTCGACGATTGCGCCGACGGCTACGCCGCCGACGGCACGCCGCTGGACGCCGGCTGCACGGTGTCGCGCGCCGATGCCGACGCGCTGCACAGCGGCGTGCTCAACACCACGCAGATGCGCCAGCACGCCGAGGGCGTGGCACTGAACCTCAGCCACCAGGCCGGCGCGCACGCGCTGAGCATCGGCGCCACCTACGACCGCAACCGCGTGCGCTACCGCCAGTACGAGCAGGAGGCGTTCGTGCAGGACGATCGCTCGGTGGTCGCCGATCCGGACGAGGATCGGGAGTTCTTCTCCGGCGTCGACGGGCGCAGCAGCACCCTGGGCCTGTTCGCCGCCGATACCTGGGAGCTGAGCGAGGCCACCCACCTCAATGCCGCGCTGCGCTGGAACCGCGTCGCCGTCGCCAACACCCTGTCCACCGCCGACGACGGTGTGCTGCCGCGCGAGCGCTTCGTGTTCGCCAAGGCCAATCCCTCGCTGGGCATCACCCAGCGCCTGGGCGACGGCTTCACCGCGTTCGCCTCGGCCTCGCAGAACAGCCGCGCGCCGACCGCGATCGAACTCGGCTGCGCCGACCCGGAACAGCCGTGCCGGTTGCCGACCGGGCTGCAGGCCGACCCGCGCCTGGAGCAGATCGTCTCGCGCACCTACGAGCTCGGCCTGCGCTGGAACCCGACGCCAGCGCAGACGCTGAACGCCTCGCTGTACCGCGCCGACAACCGCGACGACATCCTGTTCCTGCGCGCACCCAATTCCCAGCAGGGCTATTTCGACAACGTCGACCGCACCCGCTATCAGGGCGCCGACCTCAGCTACCGCGGCAGCCACGGCGCGCTGCGCTGGTTCGCCGGCTACAGCTACCTGGACGCCACCTACCGCAGCGCCGGCGAACTGCTCTCCGGCGAGCGCACGGTGACCTTGCGGCCGGGCACGCGCATCGCCGGCCTGCCGCGCAACACGCTGAAGCTGGGCGTGGACTGGCAGGCGCTGGCGCAGCTGACGCTGGGGGCCGACTTGCGCGCGGTGTCGCGGCGCGTGGCCAGCGGCAACGAGGACGGCCTGGTCGAAGACCCCGAGGAAGGCGAGGCGCCGGCGCGCCACGACCTGTCCACCGGCGGCTATGCCTTGCTCGACCTGCACGGCACCTGGGAGCTCGCCGAAGGCCTGTCGTTGTACCTGCGGGTCAACAACGTGTTCGACCGCCGCTACGAGACGTATGCGGCGATCGCCGAGGACCTGTTCCCGGGCGGCGCCCTGGCGCGCCCGCAGGACGCTGCGGTCGAGGACGGCCCCTCGCGCTTCGTCGCCCCCGGCGCCCCGCGGCAATACCAGGTCGGTTTGCGCTGGCGCTTCTAGCGGGCGGTTTGCGGTTCGTGTGGTGGCACCGCTCGGCGCGTGCCATCCGCCGTGTCCAAGACGGCTGTACGCCAGTCGGCGCGGGCGACTGGCGCGGCTGACGCCGCTCCTGCCTGGGCTCGCGTTTGGTCACCGGCGCAGAGCGGTGTCAGCCGCGACCTCGGACGGAACCTATCCGGCTCCGTCCGCAGTCGGGACTGAAGTCCCTCCCACAGTGTGCGATCTCAGCGACCCGCAAGCCGTTGTCGTAAAAACGGTTGTCGTGGGAAGCGGCTTCAGCCGCGACATCGAAGCCCGGCATCCTCCAGCCGCCTCAACGGTTGGGACGCGAATACCCCACAACACTCACGCCGCTAGCGAATGGCAGGACGCGACAGGCGAGGCTTCATCCGCGACGCGCTGCAAACCCCTTGAATCGCGATGCCGCCGCCACTCAAGCCGTCGCCAACCCGTGCTTGCGCAGCTTGCGATACAAGGTGTTGCGGCTGATGCCCAGCGCATCGGCGGTGCGGCTGACGTTCCAGCGGTGACGCTCGAGCTGCTGCTGCAGCACGCTGCGCTCGGCACTGTCCAGGGCGACGCGGCCGGGCATGCCGTCGCCGGCATGCGCATCGTCGCCGAGCAGGCATGGGCCGCTGTCGGCATCGACGATTTCCTGCGGCAGGTTGGGGATGCGGATGACGCCATCGGCGCACAGCACCGCCGCGGTACGCAGCACGTTGCGCAGCTGCCGCAGGTTGCCGGGCCAGGCATAGCTGAGCAGCTTGTGCAGGGCGTCCTCGCTGATGCGCACCGTCTGCTCGCCGCTTTCCTCGCGCAGCAGGGTGCGGATCAGTTCGGCCTTGTCGCTGCGCTCGCGCAGCGGCGGCAGGTGCAGCACCACGCCGTTGAGGCGGTAGTACAGGTCCTCGCGGAAGCCGCCGCTGCCGACCATCTGCGCCAGGTCGCGGTGGCTGGCGCTGATCACGTGCAGTTCCAGTGGCACGGCGCGGTCGCTGCCCAGCGGGGTCACGCTCTGTTCCTCCAGCACCCGCAGCAGGCGTGTCTGCAGCGGCAGCGGCATGTCGCCGATCTCGTCCAGGAACAGGGTGCCGCCGCTGGCCTGCAACAGCTTGCCGTGGCGTCCTTCGCGCGCGGCATCGGTGAAGGCGCCGCGCGCATAGCCGAACAGCTCGCTCTCGATCAGCGCTTCCGGGATCGCCGCACAGTTCACCGCCACGAACGGGCGGTCGGCCCAGGGCGAGCTGCGGTGCACCGCCTTGGCGAACTCTTCCTTGCCGGTGCCGGTGGCGCCGCACAGCAGGATCGACACGCGGTGCTTGGCCAGCTTCAGCGCATTGTCCAGGTTGTGCAGCATGCGCGGATCGGAACCGACATGATCGTTGGCGCGCGCGGCCTGGCCGTCCCCGCCCGCGGCGCGCGTTCGGCCGGCAGCGCTGCGCGCACGCGGCGGCTGCGCCAGGGCGAAGAAGCGGCGGCCGTGGCAGGCGCAGCGGATCGACCACAACGTGCTGGCGTCTTTGCGCGCGCGCTGCTCCAGCGTGTCGAAATCCAGTTGCATCACCTGGGCGATGTCGCGCCCGACCAGTGGCGAACGGTCGGGCTTGCCGAGCTGTTCCAGCGTGGCCTCGTTGACCGCCAGCACGCGGCCGTCGCCGCCGACCGCGATCAGCGCCTCGTGCAGCAGCCCGGCGAACTCGGGGCGGCTGTGGAAGCGCAGGATCCACGCATGCCGGTACTGTTCCAGGAAGTATGCGCGGGCGATCTGCGCCGCCGACATGCGCACCAGCGCGCCGGTATGGCATTGCACCAGCTTGGTATCGCGCGGGTCGGGCGTGGAAGCGTCCAGCACCGCCAGCAGATGGCCTTGCGGATCCAGGATCGGTGCGCCGCTGCAGGACAACGGCAGGTGCCGCTCCAGGTAGTGTTCGCCGCGGTGCACGCTCAGCGCACTGCCCTCCACCGCACAGGTGCCGATACCGTTGGTGCCTTGGTAGCGTTCGGCCCAACTGGCGCCACAGAACAGCCCGGTCTCGCGGAACGCACGCAGCAGCGCCGGATCCTGCACGCTGTGCAGGACCGTAGCCTCGGTGTCGGCGAACACCACCGCGTAGCTGCCGCCGGCGATCTGTTCGTAGAGATTTTCCATCTCCACCTTGGCGATGCGCAGCAGCGCCTCCAGCCGCTGCTGGCGTTCGCGCAACTCACCGTCGTCGTGGACCATCGGCGAGGGGTGGGTGTCCGGGGCCAGGCCGTACTCGTCGAGGCAGCGCCGCCACGAGCGTGCCAGCGCCGGCGGCAAGGACTCGATCTGGCGGAAATGGCGCATGCGCGCCAGCGGCGCGCAGTCGGCCTCGGCGGCGGATGGTGCAACGACCTTGGCTTGCGCGAGGCTGGCGACAGTCGACTCGGACATGGGCGCGCTCTCGTCCCCCCCAGGGGCCCTTGCGCAAGTGACGCACAAACCAGGCCTGGGCTCAACCCGCAGTGCAGCAAAGCGACGGCGTCGCCCGCCGTCGATCCCCCGGTCGCGCTGGGATCCTCGCTCCATCATGACTGTCGGTGGGCGTGCAGGACACGCCGCGCTCCGGCAGCGCCATGTCGTAGTGCATCCGCATCCACCGTCGCGCGGTGGGAACGGCGACGGTGCGAATCGAATCGAGTGCCGCATCGCCTGCTATGCAGACGGCGCGCTGCGCGCCGCCGCATGCGCCCGGCCGAAGTCGGGTTATGCCAGTGCCGGGCCGTTGCGGCTCGGTGCGTCCCGCTCGCGCGCCAATTCCTGCTGTTGCGCGAGTTGCCGTTCGCGGTCGATCGCCTGGTTCGCGGCCTGCAGTCGCTGGTCGGACTGCTCCACCGGAGTGGCGAGCGCCACTTGCACATCCACGCTGGCGCGCTTTTGCGCCGGGTCGCGCTGTTCACCTTCGACCACCACCAGATGGCCCTTCTCGGTGAGCGCCACGCGATCGGCCCGTTCCAGTGCGTTCGACGCCAGCGGCGCGTTGCCGGGGCCGCCATTGTCCCGGCAAGCGGCCAACGCAGCGCGGCTCAGGCGTTCGCTGGCCGCATCGTACGGTTTGCCCAGATCCTGGTCGATCCTTCTGACGCCCTCGCGGATCTGCTCGAGCAGCGCATGATTCCGGTGGCTGGCGTCGTTCGGGCCGGGCGCCGATGCCGGAGCGCGATCCGGCGCAGGCGTTTGCGGTTGCTGCTGCTCGCTGCGTTCGCGCAACTGCGCCGGGGTCGGTACGTGCAGCAGCGTTTCGCTCTTGCCGTCCTTGCGCAGTTGAAGATCCACGCTCTGATCGGCATTGCCGACGCGCTTGACCTCGTCGCGCTGCACCGCGCTCCACTTGCCGCCGACGAAGGCGGTACCGTGACCGTTCCCATCGAAGACGACCACATCGTTGTCCGCGCCGAACAGGCTCGACGACTGCGCGACCGTCTTGCCGTTCCGGCCTTTGAGGTTGTAGCCGAACGCACTTTCCTGGTCGAGGGCGCCGATCAGTTTTGGCGACTGGCCGTTCTGCAGGAACAGGGTCTTGGTCGCGTTGTACTGATGCAGCGCATCCGCGTGGGCGGTATCGCCCTTCAGGTCGACCGGGCTGCGCAATGGGTCGGCGGAAACCGCCGCAAAAGCATCGTGCAGGGGATTCCCGGGCTGCGCCGCACGGAGCTTGTTGAACACCTCGGTACCTGCGAGCGCGTGGTGGATGCCGCTCTCGATGTAGTCGGGCACCACCTCGCCTTTCTTGTTGGTCTTGTTCGGCAGCAGCGCGTCGACCTTGTTCACCACGTCCTCGACGCTGCCGAGGCTGCCGTCGTTGATGCCCTTGAGGATCTTCGGATACTGACTCTTGCCGGCCTGGTTCTCCAGCTTCATCAGCACGGTGGCGTACTTGGCCTGGTCGTCCAGGCTCGCGTTCTTGTACAACTCCGTCTGGCGCAATTGGTGCAGCGCGCCGCCAGGGTCCTTCTTGCCGTCGCCTTCGCGCATCAGATGGTCGATCTGCGTGCGGTCGCGATCGTGTACGAATTGCACGCCTGCATCGGAGGCCAGGAAGGTATTGAGGTTCTTGAGCACGGTTGCATCGGGTGCGCGGCCGTTGTCCGCGCGGATGGCATCGCCATTGCGCTGCAGATCGGAGATCGTCTGTGTTCTTTGGTTTTCCGACAGCGCCAGACTCGGAGTCTGCCGGGCGGCCCATGTCTGGTAGGCATCCACCAGCGTCGGGACGACGTCCGGATGTGCGCCCAGGTCGGTCTGCAGCGTGCCGATGCTGAAGCCGCTGTTGGCCACCGGCTTGAGCGTGTTGCCCTCGACCGATCCGGCGAACGACAGGTGATAGGCCACATTCTTGGGACCCAGGCTGCCTTCCGAGGCCACGCCGATGGCGAAGTAGCCCAAGGTCTTGAGTTGCGCGTCGGTGAGTTGCGGCGTTGCCGCGGTGGGGGCGGTGTTTGGATCGGACATGTCGCTGTTCCCCGATGGTGTGTCGTGCCTGTAGACGCTTGCGTTCGCGTCAGCCTCTGCCTTCTCCGCAGAGCTTGAGGTTGGTGCGTGCGGCGCGGATCACGCGGAGGTAATCGTCGACGAGGGCGGGCGTCATGCCCTCGCTGATGGCGTCGTCGCTGCGCTTGGCGTCGTCCTGGTAGGGCGCCAGCGTCTGCCGGCATCCGGCATCGTCGCCGAGTTTATGCTGGGTCAGCGCGTAGTCGTTGCGGATGGCGCCGGCGTCGCTGAAGCTGAGGGCCGCCACGCAGTCGCGATAGAGCGGCGCGAGCGCCGCTTCGGCACCCGCATAGTCCTTGCGATCGTAGGATGCCTGGAAGGCCTTGCGCGTTCGCTGCATGGCTTCAGGCGTGCAGGTCGCAGCCTGTTTCAGATAGTCGCCTGCGAAGCTGCCGTTGCCGCCGCAGTACTCCCGGCACGCGCTCTCGGCGCCGGCCGTGGCGGACACCGCCACGCCGTCTGCCTTGGGTGCGAACTGCAGCGTGCAGGTGCCGTCGTCGACCGCGGCCTGGGTTCCGTGCAGCGTGCCGCTGAAGCTGCAACCGGCATCGACATTCTGCGTTTCGAGGGTGAAGCGTGCATCGGGCTGCACGGTCAGCTGGCCCCAGCCGGGCTGGGTGGCATAGTGGCCGGGGGGTACTTGCGCGGCCGCCGCATCGTGCGTCGCAGCAGGCGCCGTCGGGCCTTTCGCGGCAGGCGCGGGGGCGGTCGGGGGCACGGAGGGAGTCGCGCTCGCGGGTG
The DNA here is from genome assembly GCF_009192885.1 of Xanthomonas sp. LMG 12462. Taxonomy (NCBI): domain Bacteria; kingdom Pseudomonadati; phylum Pseudomonadota; class Gammaproteobacteria; order Lysobacterales; family Lysobacteraceae; genus Xanthomonas; species Xanthomonas sp. LMG 12462. The sequence goes on from NZ_NMPP01000007.1 coordinate 39,716, forward strand.
CCTGGGCGGCGTTGCCGCAGGCGCACAGGGTCGCCGCGCAGCACAGGGAGAGCAGCAGTCCACGCGGGATCGGTGCGGCGGCCAGGATCCTGGCGGTCCAGCGAGGCGCGGTGTCCATCCGATCATTCCATCGACGCGGGCGGCCGAGTCTAGCCCCGCCCGGATCGGCGCCGCAAGCCTGGATGCCGCGTCGCAATCGGTCGTGGAACGGCGGCCCGCCGGGCAAGCGTCCGGCAAGCGCGATGGCCAGGTGTCGACGCTGCCGTTCCGCCGGTAGTGCCCCAGCCTTACAACGCGTAACCGAACTGCTGCTTGAACTGGTCGTTGAATTCGTCGAAGTCGAAGCGCTGGTTCTGCGTGCCCGGGTGCTCGACCTTCAGGGCGCCCATCAGGTTGCCCATGCGGCCGATGGTCAGCCAGTCGCAGCCGCGCTGGATGCCGAAGATCAGGCCGGCGCGGAAGGCGTCGCCGCAGCCGGTGGGGTCGACCACGCGGCGCTCGTGCGCCGGCGGGATGTCGTAGGTCTTCTCGGGGGTGTGGACCAGGGCGCCCTTGGGGCCCTGGGTGGTGATGTAGGCCTGCACGCGCGAGACGATGTCCTTCTCGTTCCAGCCGGTGCGCTCCTGCAGCAGGTTGGACTCGTAGTCGTTGACCACCACGTAGTCGGCCTGCTCGATGAACTGGCGCAGCTCCGGGCCGTTGAACAGCGGCATCGCCTGGCCGGGGTCGAAGATGAACGGCACGCCGCCGGCGCTGAACTCCTCGGCGTTCTGGATCATGCCCTCTCGCCCGTCCGGGCCGACCAGGCCCAGGGTCACGCCCGGCACGTCCTTCACGTGGTTCTCGTAGCTGCGCATCATCGCGCCCGGATGGAACGCGGTGATCTGGTTGTTGTCGTGGTCGGTGGTGATGAACGCCTGCGGGGTGAACAGCTCCTCGATCACCTTGACCCGCGACAGGTCGATGCCCAGCGCCTGGAAATGCTCGCGGTACGGGCCGAAGTCCTGGCCCACGGTGCCCATCGGGATCGGGTGGCCGCCCAGCAGGTGCAGGTTGTAGGCGATGTTGCCGGCGCAGCCGCCGAACTCGCGGCGCATCCGCGGCACCAGGAACGACACGTTCAGGATGTGCACCTTGTCCGGCAGGATGTGGTTCTTGAACTGGTCCGGGAACACCATGATGGTGTCGTAAGCGAGAGAACCACAGATCAGTGCAGACATCGGGCAGGCCTTGGCGGAGGAATGAGCCCGCATTCAGGCGGGCGAGGGGCGGGGTCGCCGCGGCGCAAAGGGTAACGGCTGCGGCCCGGCAGGGCCAGAACCACGATCCATCGCGGTCCCGCCGATACCACGCAACGCGTGGTTTTAGCGAGAATTTTCCTTGCCCGCACCCAGGCGGGTTGCTAGGCTAGCGGACTTCGTTTTCTGCCCATTTTTTCGCCATTCTGGCGACGGCGCGCGCCCCAGGACCCAATCCCCCGATGTTCAAGAAACTCCGCGGCATGTTCTCCAACGACCTGTCCATCGATCTGGGCACGGCCAACACCCTCATCTACGTGCGTGGCCAGGGCATCGTGCTGAACGAACCGTCGGTGGTCGCGGTGCGCCAGGACCGGGCGATCGGCGGCACCCGCTCGGTCGCGGCGGTCGGCGCCGAGGCCAAGCAGATGCTCGGCCGTACGCCGGGCCACATCACCACCATCCGCCCGATGAAGGACGGCGTCATCGCCGACTTCACCTACACCGAGGCGATGCTGAAGCATTTCATCAAGAAGGTGCACAAGTCGCGCTTCCTGCGCCCCAGCCCGCGCGTGCTGGTGTGCGTGCCGGCCGGCTCCACCCAGGTCGAGCGCCGCGCGATCAAGGAATCGGCCGAGGAGGCCGGCGCCCGCGACGTGTACCTGATCGAGGAACCGATGGCCGCGGCGATCGGCGCCGGCATGCCGGTCACCGAGGCGCGCGGCTCGATGGTCATCGACATCGGCGGCGGCACCACCGAGGTCGCGGTCATTTCGCTGAACGGCATCGTCTATTCGCAGTCGGTGCGCATCGGCGGCGACCGCTTCGACGAGTCGATCACCAACTATGTGCGCCGCAACCACGGCATGCTGATCGGCGAGGCCACCGCCGAGCGGATCAAGCTGGAGATCGGCTGCGCCTACCCGCAGGCGGTGGTGCAGGAGATGGAGATCTCCGGCCGCAACCTCGCCGAGGGCGTGCCGAAGATGATCAAGATCAACTCCAACGAAGTGCTGGAAGCGCTGCACGAGCCGCTGTCGGGCATCGTCTCGGCGGTCAAGCTGGCGCTGGAGCAGACCCCGCCGGAACTGTGCGCCGACGTCGCCGAGCGCGGCATCGTGCTGACCGGCGGCGGTGCGTTGCTGCGCGACCTGGACCGGCTGATCTCCGAGGAAACCGGCCTGCACGTGCAGGTCGCCGACGATCCGCTGACCTGCGTGGCCCGCGGCGGCGGCCGTGCGCTGGAACTGGTGGACATGCACGGCAACGAGTTCTTCGCGCCGGAGTGAATGTGAGGCCGGGAATGGGGAGTCGGGAATGGGGAATAGAATGGCCCCTCCGCCTCCGCACTGCCGGCTCCCTCTCCACTCGCCTGCCTGCGCTCCGGCCCGATCGCGCCGGGAGCGCGCCGTTGTTGTTCCATTCCCCACTCCCGATTCCCCATTCCCGGCTTTAGCCCGTGCCTCCTTACGCCGGTCCTCCCGTCACCGCCCGCCCCGGCGAATCCGCCAGCACGCCGCGCCTGCTGGCCTACCTGGCGTTGGCGCTGGTGCTGATCGTGCTCGACGCGCAGGCCGACTGGCTGGCCCGCCTGCGCAGCCAGGCCACGGTGCTGGTGCAGCCGATCTGGGCGCTGGCCGGCCTGCCCGGGCGGCTGGGGTCGCAGGTGCAGGAGAACGCGGCCAGCCACGCGCAGCTGGTCAAGGAAAACCGCGCGTTGCGCAACGAACTGCTGATCGCCAAGGCGCGCCTGACCCGGCTGCAGACCGCGGCGCTGGACAACGCGCAGCTGCGCGAACTGCTGGGCGTGGCCGAGCGCCGCGGCCTGGACGTGCAACTGGCGCCGATCCTGGACATCGACCTGGACCCGACCCGGCAGCGCCTGGTGCTCGATGCCGGCAGCCGCGACGGCGTGCACGTCGGCCAGGCGGTGATCGACGCCGGCGGCCTGATGGGCCAGGTGATCGCGGTGACCCCGCTGCACTCCACCGTGCTGCTGCTGACCGACCCCGACCACGCGGTGCCGGTGACGGTGGCGCGCAACGGCGTGCGCCTGATCGTCTACGGCCGCGGCGGCAGCCTGGAACTGCGCGACATCCCGCTCAGCGCCGGGGTCGAGGTGGGCGACGAGATCGTCACCTCCGGCCTGGGCGGCCGCTTCCCGGCCGGCTTCCCGGTCGGCACCATCTCCGCCCTGCGCCCGGACGACACCCACGCCTTCCTGGTCGGCGAACTGAAGCCGGCGGCGAAGCTGGACCGCGGGCGGGATGTGTTGTTGCTGAAGAGCCGGGAATGGGGAATCGGGAATCGGGAATTGGCGACGCCTGCCGCAGCGGCAGCGGAAGGCGCTTCGCCCGTGGCTGGAGCAGCGCAAGGCGGTGACACCAAGCCAGCGCAGGGCGCGGCTCCGGCCGCAGCCGGAGCTGCGGTCACTGCGTCGCCGAGCGCGCACCCGTCCGGCAACGCGGCCACCCCACCGCCGACCAAGCCGGCACGCGCGACATCCGATTCCCGATTCCCGAATCCCGATTCCCGCCCGGCTCCAAAGGAGACGGGCCAATGAGCCGCCTGCGCAGCAAAGGCTGGGTGCTCCCGGTCAGCGTGATCGTGGCGCTGTTGCTGGGATTGATGCCGTTGCCGCTGGTGGTGCAGCCGCTGCGGCCGTACTGGCTGGCGCTGGTGGTGGCGTACTGGGTGATCGAGACCCCGGACAAGGTCGGGCTGGGCTTCGCCTTCGCGGTCGGGGTGCTCGCCGATCTGCTGTACGGCGGGGTGCTGGGCGAGCAGGCGCTGCGCCTGGTGATCCTGAGCTTCATCCTGCAGCGCTTCCGCGCGCGCATCCGCTTCTTCCCGATGTCGCAGCAGGCGCTGGCGATCGGCGGCCTGCTGGTCAACGACCGCATCGTCGCCGCGGCGGTGCACCTGGCCGTCGGCGAGCCGACCCTGCCGTGGAACTACTGGTGGGCGCCGCTGCTGGGCATGGCGCTGTGGCCGCCGCTGTTCGTGCTGCTGGACGCGCTGCGGCTGGGCCGGCGGAGCAAGTAGCATGGCCCTGCATCCGCGCCGCGCGCAGAAGAACCCGCACGCCGAGGCCGAGCAGTTCCGGCGTCGTGCCGCGCTGGGCTTCCTGTGCGTGCTGCTGGCGCTGCTGGGCCTGGGCGCCTGGTATTTCAAGCTGCAGGTGCTGGACCACGATATCTACGCCACCCGCTCGGACGCCAACCGCATCAAGCCACGGCCGGTGGTGCCCGGGCGCGGCATGATCTACGACCGCAACGGCCGCCTGCTGGCCGAGAACGTCCCCGCGTTCCGGCTCGACGTGACCCCGGACAAGGTCGCCGACATGGACGCGCTGCTGGCCGAGCTGGGCAAGGTCATCGCGCTGTCGCCGGAAGACATCGAGCGTTTCCAGGCCGCGCGCAAGGCCAGCCGCAGCTTCCGCCCGATCACCCTGAAGCTGCGTGTCAGCGAGGAGGAGCGGGCGCGCTTCGCGGTGGACCGCTGGCGCTTCCCGGGCGTGGAGCTGGAACCCTACCTGACCCGGCACTACCCCTACGGCGACCTGTTCGCGCACATCATCGGCTACGTCGGCCGCATCGACGAGAAGGACCTGGAGACGCTGGGCGAGGGCAACGCGGCGCTGACCCACATCGGCAAGTCCGGGCTGGAGCGCTATTACGAGGAGCAACTGCGCGGCAAGGTCGGCTACGAGCAGGTCGAGACCAACGTGCAGGGCCGCGCGATCCGCACCGTCGGCCGGGTGCCGGCGCAGTCCGGCGCCGACCTGCGCCTGTCCATCGACGCCGACCTGCAGCGCGCCATGGTCGCCGCGTTCGGCGACTACCAGGGCTCGGCCATCGCCATCGATCCGCGCACCGGCGAGATCCTGGCGATGGTCAGCCTGCCGTCCTACGACCCCAACCTGTTCGTCAACGGCATTTCCCACGCCGACTTCCAGGCGCTCAACAGCGACCCGTCGCGGCCGCAGTTCAACCGCCTGGTGCTGGGCGGCGTGGCGCCCGGCTCCACCATCAAGCCGTTCATGGGCCTGGCCGGCCTGGACAGCGGCACCCGCCGCCCGGAAGACAAGATCCTCTCCACCGGCATGTTCTATCTGCCCGGGGTCAGCCGCGGCTGGGGCGACTCGCACCGCGGCGGCCACGGCTGGACCGACCTGCGCAAGTCGATCGCGCAGTCGGTGAACACCTACTACTACAAGCTGGCCATCGACATGGGCATCACCAAGGTCGACCAGTACATGACCCGCTACGGCTTCGGCGTGCCCACCGGCATCGACCTGGTCGGCGAGACCGGCGGCATCGTGCCCTCGCCGGCGTACAAGGCCAAGAGCCGCAAGGAAGCCTGGTACCCCGGCGACACGGTCAACATCGCCATCGGCCAGGGCGACTGGAAGGTGACCCCGCTGCAATTGGTGCGCGGAGTCGCCGGCCTCGCCGATGGGCAACTGCGCACGCCGCACCTGGTGATGGCCACGCGCCAGGCCTTCGACCAGCCGTGGGCGCCGGTGCAGCCGGAGCCGAGCAAGCCGATCAGCGACAACCCCAGCAACCTGCAGGCGGTGCGCGAGGGCATGATGGACACCATGCGCCCCGGCGGCAGCGGATATGCCATCACCGTCGGCGCGCCCTACCAGATGGCCGGCAAGACCGGCACCGCGCAGGTGGTCAGCCGCAAGGGACTGGCGGCGGTCGATCCGCGCAGCCTGCCGATGCACCTGCGCCACCGTTCGCTGTTCGAGGGCTTCGCGCCGGCGGAGCGGCCGACCATCGCCCTGGCGATCGCGGTGGAAGGCGGCGGCTACGGCGCCAGCACCGCCGCGCCGATCGCGCGCAAGATCTTCGATGCCTGGCTGCTCGGCCGGCTGCCGCCCGGGGTCGAGCCGCTGGACAGCCTGCGCGGCGCCACCGCGTTCGGCAGCCACCTGTACTACGCAGAAGATCCCGGCTCGCGCGCCGCCGCCGATGCGGTCGCCCTGGCTGCCGGCGAACGCCCGGTGCTGATCGGCCAGGCCGAGGTGGATGCGGCGGTGGTACCGCTGCAGTCCGCAGCGCCGGCGATCCCCGACGAGATTCCGGACGAGCGATGAAGGATTTCCTGCGCTGGCTGGTCGACATCGGCGGCCGCTTCACCCGCACCCTGGACTGGCCGCTGTGCCTGGCGCTGGGCGCGCTGATGGCGATGGGGCTGGCGGTGCTCAAGAGCGCCGGCGGCATGCACCTGGTGATGGCGCAGGGCGCGCGTTTCGCCATCGGCGCGGCGGCGATGTGGAGCCTGTCGCGGGTGTCGGCGCTGCGCCTGCGCGCCTGGACCCCGCTGATCTACGCGCTGTCGATGCTGCCGCTGCTGGCGGTGTTCGTGCTGGGCACCGGCAAGTACGGGCGGCAGTGGCTGGACCTGAAGGTGTTCTACCTGCAGCCGGCCGAGCTGTTGAAGATCAGCATGCCGATGATGGTGGCCTGGTACCTGCACCGCATGCCGCTGCCGCCGCGCATCCCGACCGTGCTGGTCAGCGCGGTCATCATCGGCATTCCCACCGCCTTGATCATGCTGCAGCCGGACTTCGGAACCGGCGTGCTGATCGCCGCCAGCGGCGGCTTCGTGCTGCTGCTGGCCGGCCTGCCGTGGTGGTGGGTGGGCATCGCCGTCGGCGGCGTCGCCGCGGCCGCGCCGGTGGCCTGGCTGTGGCTGCTGCGGCCCTACCAGAAGGACCGCATCATGATGTTCCTCAACCCGGAGAACGACGCGCTCGGCGCCGGCTGGAACATCATCCAGTCCAAGATCGCGATCGGTTCCGGCGGCCTGCACGGCAAGGGCTGGGGCATGGGCTCGCAGTCGCACCTGAACTTCATTCCCGAGCAGACCACCGACTTCGCGTTCTCCGTGCTCAGCGAGGAGTTCGGCTGGATCGGCGTGGCCACGGTGATGACCCTGTACCTGATCGTGATCGGGCGCTGCCTGTGGATCGCCTCGCAGGCGCGCGACACCTTCTCGCGGCTGCTGGCCGGCGCCACCGGCCTGGCGTTCTTCGTCTACGTGCTGGTCAACGGCGGCATGATCTCCGGGTTGCTGCCGGTGGTCGGCGTGCCGATGCCGCTGATGAGCTACGGCGGCACCTCGGCGGTGTCGCTGCTGGCCGGGCTGGGCCTGGTGATGGCGGTGAAGGCGCACCGTCCGGTGCACGGCTACTGAACCAGCGCACGGCGTTCGACGCGCCCTGGCTTAACCGCAACCTTGCAGGCAGGTGACGGCATTATTGCGGCGCATGTCGTGCATCCGCACAATGCGCGTCGATGCCACGTGACGCGCGCCGCTCCCCCCGGCCCGCAGGTGTGCAGGAACTTCCGGGTAGGCAGGTGCGACCCCGCGCATCCATCCCAGCCCACATCGCCGAGGCATCCTCCGCAGCGCATCCGCCGATCCGGGCTCCGGCCCACCCGTCTGCGTCGTCCGCCGCTGCCTCGTCGTTCCCGTGGTTGTCCAGAGGCTCGGCGTTGGCCGGGATGGATGCGTGTCGATGAAATTCCTGCGCGTGTTGCTGTTGACGAGCGTGGTGCTGGGCCTGAGCGGCTATGCACTGCTGCGCTATTACTTTCCGCCGGGGGCGCTGCACGCCCGTGGCTACGGGCGCACGACCCTGGTGCATCCGCAGGGGGCGCCGCAGGGGCTGGTGATCCTGCTGGCCAGTGGCAGCCCGGCGCAGCGGCAGGACGCCGCGCGGCGCATCGCCGCCAGCGGCGCGCTGGTCGCGGTGGTCGACGGCCAGCGCTATCTGAAGCACTTGCGCCGTGGCGGCCACGGCTGCGACAAGGCCTGGCACGATGCCGAACGGCTGAGCCGGCGGCTGCAGCGGCAGTTGCACGGCGACAGCTACTACCTGCCGGTGCTGGCCGGCACCGGCACCGCCGCGACCCTGGCCGCGCGCATCGTCGGCGCGGCGCCCTCGGCGACCCTGGGAGGCGCGATCGGCGTGGCGCCGGCACCCACCGAGGTCTGTGCCGGCACCGCCGCCGCGACCGCAGCGCAGGGCTTTGTCGACACCGTGGCCGCGCCGGCCGACGGCGGCGTGGATGCCGCGCTGGCCGCGCGGGTCGCCGCGCATCTGCATGCGCGCGGCCGTGGCGGCGCGCTGGACGATCTGCCGCTGACCGAGCTGCCCTCGGCGACCCCGGGCGCACCGCTGGCCATCGTGCTGTCCGGCGACGGCGGCTGGCGCGACATCGACAAGGGCATGGCCGAAGCGCTGCAGCGCCGCGGCATCGCCGTGGTCGGCTGGGACAGCCTGCGCTACTTCTGGCGGGCCAAGCCGCCGGCGCGGGCCAGCGCCGACCTGAGCCGGGTCATCGCCTACTACCAGCAGCGCTGGCGTCCGCAGAAGATCCTGCTGGTCGGCTATTCCTTCGGCGCCACCACCCTGCCGTTCATGGTCAACCGACTGCCACAGGCGCAGCGCGAGCAGGTCGGCCTGGTCGCGTTGCTGGGCCTGGAGCACAAGGCCGATTTCCAGATCCGCGTGCGCGGCTGGCTCAACCTCGGCGACGACGACGACGCACTGCCGGTGCAGCCGGAACTGGCGCGCATTCCCGCGGCGCAGTTGCTGTGCGTGTACGGCGACAAGGAAAAAGATACGCTCTGCCCGCAATTGCGCGCGCGCGGAGCGGAGGTGGTGGTGTTGCACGGCGGTCACCATTTCGATCAACACCCGGCCGGGCTGGCGACGATCGTCGACGACCGCTGGCAGCAATTGTCCGCCGACGCGCGCCTGCCGGTCGCCGAGCTGCCGGAGCCGCGTCCTGCGGCCGCTGCGGCGTCGCCCGCCGCCACGCTGCCGCCGTCGCACGCCGCGCTCCGGCAATGAGCAAGCCTGTGCGCGTCGCGCTGGTGTCCGGCGGCGTCCTCGCCGCCGCTGCGTTCGTTGGCGCTGCCGCGACCGGCGATTCTCGCCACGTGGTCGAACCGCACTTGCCGCCGGTGTGCATGGCGCTGGATGCCACCCTGCAGGCGCAGCAGCGCCGCTTCACCGACGCGCAGGAGCGCAGCGCGCCGGACACTGCGCGCATCCAGGCCGCGCTCGACCGCTGCGCCGCCGGTGCGCACGGCGCGGTGCTGCTGCGCGCCGGCAGCGGCAATGCCTTCCTTAGCGGACCGTTGACGATTCGCAGCGACACCACGCTGGCGATCGACAGCGGCGTGACCCTGTTCGCCTCGCGTCGGCCCGCCGACTACCAGGTGCCCGGCCGCAACGCCTGCGGCCAGGCCGCGGCGCGCAGCGGCGGCTGCCGCGCGCTGATCACCCTGCAGGGGCGCAGCCTGGGGGTGATGGGCGTGCGCGACGGTGCCGGCCACCAGGGCACTATCGACGGCCGCGGCGACCTGCCGATGCTCGGCGGCAGCGACAGCTGGTGGCAATTCGCGCGCGGCGCCAAGGCCGCCGGCCAGACCCAGAACGCGCCCGACCTGATCCGCGCGCAGGACGTCGCCGATCTGCAGCTCTACCACGTCAACCTGGTCAATGCGCCGTACTTCCACGTCTTCGTGCACGGCGGCGACGGCGTCACCGTGTGGGGCGTGCGGGTCAGGGCGCCGGCCAACAGCCCCAACACCGACGGCCTGGATCTGGACAGCGTGCGCAATGCGACCCTGGCCGACAACGACGTGATGGCCGGCGACGACGGCATCGCGATCAAGACCAGCGCGGCGCGCTCGGCCGACATCACCGTGCGCGACTCGCGCTTCTACGGCACCCACGGCATCTCCATCGGCAGCGAGGTGATGTACGGCGTCGGCAACGTGCTGGTGGACGGCAATCGCCTGGTCGGCCACGACGCCGACGGCATCGTCGCCACCGACAACAACGGCCTGCGCATCAAGACCGGCCTGGCCAAGGGCGGACCGGTGCGCGACGTGCTCTACCGCAACACCTGCCTGTTCGATGTGGCCAGGCCCCTGGTGATCACGCCGCAGTACGGCCACGACCACGGCGGCAGCCGCAGCGGCAGCGTGCCGACCTTCGCCGGGATCGTGGTCGACGGACTGCGCGCGCAGGACACGCCCGCCGGCAAGGGCAGTACGGTGCAGGGCTACAGCGCCGCGACGCCGCTCGAGCTGGTGCTGGCGCACGTGGCCGCCGATGTCGCCACGCTGCATGCCAGCAATGCGCGCATCGGCGTGGACCAATCCGACCTGCGCTTGAGCGAGGACAGCAGCGCGGCCTCGACCTATGCGACCACGCTCGCCGGGTCGATTCCAGCCTGCAGCAGCGCGCCGGTGTTCCCGGCCCTGTAGCCCGCGCGCGCAACGCCGGCAGCCACCCGGCGCGCGCCCGCGTGGCGCGAGCGGTCGGTGCCCGCGTCTTGCGGCTTTGATGGCGTGCGCCGCCACGCACTGCAATCGTCCGCACGTGATGCCATCGCCCTGTCACACCGCAGCGTTCCGCCGCCTAGCTGCGGACATCGCGCGCGTTCTTTTGCGCGTGATGCGGCAGCGCGCTTGATCCGGATCAATGCCCGCGCGTCGGCCGGCGCGCACAGTGCACGCGTCCTCCAAGCGAGCCGCGATCATGGCGTTCACTGTTGCAGTCCTGAGGGAAGAACAGGCCGAGGAGCGCCGCGTGGCGATGGTGCCCGCGGTGCTGCCGAAGCTGGCCAAGTTGGGCGCGCAGTTGCGCCTGCAGGCCGGTGCCGGCAGCGGTTCGCGACTGCCGGATGCGGCCTATGCCGGCGCCACCGTGCTCGACGATGCGCAAGAGGTGGTGGCCGGTGCGGACCTGCTGCTGGCCGTGCAGGCGCCATCGCTGCGCACGGTGGCGGCGCTGCGCCCGGGCAGCATGCTGATCGCGATGCTGTACCCGGCCAAGCTGCCGGGCCTGCTGGAGCTGCTGTGCGAACGCCGCATCACCGCCTTCGCGATGGAAACGGTGCCGCGCATCAGCCGCGCGCAGGCGCTGGACGTGCTGTCCAGCCAGGCCGCACTGGCCGGCTACTACGCGCCGCTGCTCGGCGCCGTGCACCTGCCGCGCATCCTGCCGATGATGACCACCGCGGTCGGTTCGCTGCGTGCCGCGCGCGTGCTGGTGATGGGCCTGGGCGTGGCCGGCCTGCAGGCGCTGGCCACCGCGCACCGGCTAGGCGCGATCACCGAAGGCTACGACGTGCGTCCGGAAACCCGCGAGCAGGCGCAGTCGGTCGGCGCGCGCTTCGTCGACACCGGCATCGACGCACGCGGCGAGGGCGGCTATGCGCGCGAACTCAGCGCCGAGGAGCGGGCCAAGGCCGCGGCGGTGCTGACCCAGCACATCCAGCAGGCCGATCTGATCATCACCACCGCCAATGTGCCCGGGCGCACCGCGCCGATCCTGATCGACCGCGAGCAGATCGCCGGCATGAAGCCCGGCGCGGTGATCGTGGATCTCGCCGCCGACAGCGGCGGCAACTGCGAAGGCAGCGTGCCGGGGCAGACCGTGGACGTCGGACCGGTCACCCTCGTCGCCCCGCGCAACGTGCCTTCGGCGTTGGCCCAGCACGCCAGCGAGCTGTACGCCAAGAACCTGCTGGGGCTGCTCGACCTGCTGGTGCGCGATGGCGCACTGGCGCCGGACTTCGACGATGCGGTGGTCGCCGGCACCGCGCTCACCCACGACGGCCGCCTCTGCCACCCACCGGTGCCGGCCGCCGCGCCCGTTCCCACCAAGGAGTCCTGAGTCATGTCCCTCGATCTGTCGATGAGCTGGCTGATCGCGTTGTACGTGTTCATGCTGGCCGCGTTCACCGGCTACGAAGTGATCGGCAAGGTGCCGTCGATCCTGCACACGCCGCTGATGTCCGGGTCCAACTTCGTCCACGGCATCGTCGTGGTCGGCGCGATGCACGCGCTGTTCAATGCCGACACCGTCGCCGGCCAGGCGATCGGTTTCGTCGGCGTGCTGCTGGGCGCCGGCAATGCCGCCGGCGGCTACGTGGTCACCGACCGCATGCTGGCGATGTTCAAGCCCAGCGCCGCGCCGGCCGCGAAGGAGTAGCGCCATGCTCTCGCTCCTGGTGGAACTGAGCGGGTTCGCCGCCGCGTTGCTGTTCATCCTCGGCCTCAAGCGCATGTCCTCGCCGGTGACCGCGCTGCGCGGCATCGTCCTGGCCGGGATCGGCATGCTGGTGGCGGTGGCCGCCGCCTTCGGCTATCTCGCCGACCTGCAGCCCGCGGCGCGTCCGCACGCGCTGACCAACTTGGCCCTGGCGCTGCTGGCGTTGCTGCTGGGCGGTGCCTGGGCCTGGCGCAGCGGCCGCCGTGTCGCGGTGACCGCGATGCCGCAGATGGTGGCGCTGTACAACGGCATGGGCGGCGGCGCCGCCGCGGCCGTGGCCGCGGTCGCGCTGACCGCGCGGCAGCCGCAGCAGGGCGGCCCGCACCTGGCGGTGACCGTACTCGGTGCGCTGATCGGCGCGATCTCGCTGTCCGGCTCGGTGATCGCCTGGGCCAAGCTCGACGGCCGCATCGACACCGCGTGGCGGTTCAAGGGCCAGAGCGCCTTCAATGCTGCGGTGTTCCTGGCCGCGCTGGTGCTCGGCACGCTGGTGGTCACCGGCACGGGCGGCGCCTGGGCGGCGCCAGCGTTCTTCATCGCCGCGCTGGGCTTCGGCGTGCTGATGACGCTGCCGATCGGCGGCGCCGACATGCCGGTGGTGATCTCGCTGTACAACGCTTTCACCGGTCTGGCGGTGGGCCTGGAAGGCTTCGCCCTGCAGAACCCGGCGCTGATGATCGCCGGCATGGTGGTCGGCTCGGCCGGCACCCTGCTGACCGTGCTGATGGCCAAGGCGATGAACCGCTCGCTGGGCAACGTGCTGTTCAGCAATTTCGGCGACGGCGCCGCGGTCGTGCAGGGCGACGTGCAGGGCCGCATGACCGCGGTCGAGCCGGGCGATGCGGCGACGTCGATGCGCTACGCCTCCAGCGTGATCATCGTGCCCGGTTACGGCCTGGCCGTGGCGCAGGCGCAGGGCCGGCTGTACGAACTGGTGAAGCTGCTGCAGGCCGCCGGCGTCGACGTGAAGTTCGCCATCCATCCGGTCGCCGGGCGCATGCCCGGGCACATGAATGTGCTGCTGGCCGAGGCCGGGGTGCCCTACGACCTGATCTACGACATGGAGGACATCAACGACAGCTTCGCCAGCACCGATGTGGCGCTGGTGATCGGCGCCAACGACGTGGTCAATCCGGCGGCGCGCACCGACAAGGCCTCGCCGATCTACGGCATGCCGATCCTCAACGCCGACCAGGCGCATCAGGTCTACGTGATCAAGCGCGGCCAGGGCAAGGGCTACGCCGGCGTGGAGAACCTGCTGTTCTACGGCGACAACTGCGACATGGTCTACGGCGACGCCGCCGCGGTGCTCAACCGCATGGTGCAGGCGGTGAAGGAACTGGCCGCCTGACCCAACCGCTTCCCGCGCCGGCGCGAGGCGTCCGGCGCTTTCCGACCTTCCACGAGGACACCACCATGACCTATGCCACCCGCAATCCCTATACCGGCGAACTGCTCGCCAGCTTCTCGGAGGCCACCGATGCGCAGGTGCTGGCCGCGATCGATGCCGCCGACGCCGCGTTCCAGCAATGGAAGCAGGCCCCGTTCGCCGAACGCGCCAGGGTGATGCATGCCGCGGCGCGGCTGCTGCGCGCCAACACCCGCGAGTACGCATGTCTGCTGACGCTGGAGATGGGCAAGCTGATCGGCGAGGCCGAAGCCGAGGTGCGACTGTCGGCGGACATCTTCGAGTACTACGCGGTCAACGCCGAGCGCTTGCTGGCGCCGGAGCATCTGCCGGTGGCCGATCCGGCCGAGGGCAGGGCGATGGTGGTGCACGAGCCGCTGGGCGTGCTGCTGGCGATCGAACCGTGGAATTTCCCGTACTACCAGATCGCGCGGATCATCGCCCCGCAACTGTCGGCCGGCAACACCGTGTTGCTCAAGCACGCCTCCAACGTGCCGCAGTGCGCGGCCAAGTTCGAAGCGCTGATGGCCGAAGCCGGGCTGCCGGCCGGGGCCTTCGTCAATCTCTACGCCACCCGCGGCCAGGTGGAGACCATCCTCAACGATCCGCGCGTGCACGGTGTGGCGCTCACCGGGTCGGAAGGTGCCGGCGCCATCGTCGCGGCCCAGGCGGCCAAGGCGCTGAAGAAGTCGACCATGGAACTGGGCGGTGCCGACGCCTTCGTGGTGCTGGACGATGCGCCGCTGGAGAAGACGGTGAAGTGGGCGGTGTTCGGCCGCCACTGGAACGGCGGGCAGGTCTGCGTGTCGTCCAAGCGCATGATCGTGGTGCAGGAGGTGTACGAGGAATTCCTGCAGCGCTACCGCGCCGGCGTGGCGGCGCTGCGGGCCGGCGATCCGATGGACCCGGCGACCACCCTGGCGCCGCTGTCTTCGCAAGGCGCCGCCGACGACCTGAAGCGTCAGATCGCCGAGGCGGTCAGGCATGGCGCCACCGCGACCGAGGTCGGGCCGCCGGTGCCGGTGCATGGCGCGTTCGTGCAGCCGACCTTCCTCACCGACGTCGCCCCGGACAACCCGGCCTACCACCAGGAGTTCTTCGGCCCGGTGTCGATGCTGTTCCGCGCCCGGGACGAGGACGACGCGGTACGCATCGCCAACGATTCGCCGTTCGGCCTGGGCGGCTCGGTGTTCACCGGCGACGATGCGCGCGGCGTGGCGGTGGCCAGGCGCATCTCCACCGGCATGGTGTTCGTCAACCACCCGACCATGGTCAAGGCCGACCTGCCGTTCGGCGGCGTGCGCCGTTCCGGCTACGGGCGCGAACTGATCGGGCTCGGCATCAAGGAATTCGTCAATCACAAGCTGATCGACGTGGTCGACATCGACGCGCCGTTCTGAGTGGGCGTCATGCGTCAGGCCAGGCCGCCGGGGGCAACCCCGGCGGCTTTTTTGTGCCGTCGCCACGCCCGGGTCGGGGCGCGTGCCCGGTGCATGCCGGCAGGTCATGCTGCGGGCGCACTTGACCTGGGGCAAAGTTCTTTTGTTTCATGGCGTTATTGGTAGAAATTCATCTTGAATCTGTTAGTCTGCCGGCATGATCCGACGCTCGCTGATTTGCCTGCTCACGCTTGGCCTGGTCGCATGCGCGACCCAGCCCAAGGCGCCTCCGTCGCCGCCGCAGGCCAGCGCGCCGCCGCCTGCGCCGCGTCCGGCTCCGCCGGCCGAGGCCGCGCCGGAAGTGGTGCAGGCGCCACCGGTGGACCTGACCCCGGTCCCGTTCGAGGTCGCCCGCGCCAACTTCGTCCGCGACACCGCGGCCAGGTACGGCATGGATCCGGCGCAGATCGAGGCGACCCTGGCGCAGGCCCAGTTCAAGGATGCGATCGTCGCGGCGATGTCGCGCCCGGCCGAGCGGGTCAAGCCGTGGAGCGAGTACCGGCCGATGTTCATCAGCCAGGCGCGCATCGATGGCGGCCGCGCGTTCCTGGCCACGCATCGCGACGAACTGCAGCGGGTGCAGGCGCGCACCGGCGTGCCGGCCGAGGTCATCGTCGCGATCATCGGCGTGGAAACCAGCTACGGCAAGAACGCCGGCTCCTACCGCGTGCTGGATGCGCTGTACACGCTGGCGTTCCGCTATCCGCGCAGCGGCGATCCGGCCAAGCTCGAGCGCGAGGTGCGCCGCGAACTGTTCTTCCGCGATGAGCTCGGCCAGCTGTTCGCGCTGGCCCGCGAAGAGAACCTGGACATCACCGGCCTGATCGGCAGCTACGCCGGCGCGATGGGCCTGGGCCAGTTCATGCCGTCCAGCTACCGCCAGTTCGCGGTCGATGGCGACGGCGACGGCAAGCGCAATCTGTTCACCGACTACGACGACGCGTTCTCGTCCATCGCCAACTACTTCGTCAAGAAGGGCGGCTGGGTGCGCGACGGCGTGGTCGCGGTGCCGGCGACGCTGCGCCCGGGCGCCGAGGAATTCAATCCGACCGACTGGACGCCGACCTACACCCTGGCCGACCTGGCCGCGCGCGGCTACACGCCGACCGCGCCGGTGCCGGCGGCCGCTGGCGGCGCCACGCCGATCACGCTCGACGGCAGCGCAGGCAAGCAGTACTGGCTCGGCTTCCAGAACTACTACGCGATCACCCGCTACAACAATTCCAAGATGTACGCGATGGCCGTCTACCAACTGTCCCAGGCCATCGCCGGCAAGGAGTTACCCCCGGCATGAACCCGAACGCGCTGCTCCGGATCGCTCCCGTCGTCGCTGTGCTGGCGCTGGCCGCCTGCAGCAGCGCCCCGAAGAAGACCGCCGGCGGCGCCGGGCCCGGCATCCGGGTCGAGGGCAAGGGGCCGGCGCATGTCGCCACCGGTTGTCCGTCGACCTCGCCCTACGCGCCGGCCAAGGAAGATCCGTCCAAGCGCGGCAACTACACCGCCGGCGGCCTGTATGCGCCCGGCGTGCGCGACAGCACCCCGGACTACGTGCCCAACGTCGCCTGCATTCCCGAGCCGCTGGTCACCGACGAACCGCGCTCGGCGATCGGCAACCGCTCCCCGTACATGGTGCTGGGCCGCGAGTACGTGGTCATCGACGATCCGCACAGCTACGTCGAGCGCGGCACCGCCTCGTACTACGGCAGCAAGTTCCATGGCCGGCTGACCTCCAACCGCGAGGTCTACGACATGTACGCGTTCACCGCCGCGCACAAGACCCTGCCGCTGCCCAGCTTCGCCCTGGTCACCAACCTGGACAACGGCGAGTCGGTGGTGGTGCGGATCAACGACCGCGGCCCGTTCCACGACGATCGGCTGATCGACCTCAGCTACGCGGCGGCGGTCAAGCTCGGCATCACCGGCAAGGGCACCGGTCGCGTGGAAGTACGCGGACTCACTCCGGCCGACAACGGCGACCTGCTGGCGCGGCGCGGCACCGGCCGGCGCCCGGCGACGCTGCTGGCCAGCGCGTCCACCGCCACCGCCACACGCGATCCCGCGGCGGTGCGGCGCGCGGCGGACATGGACAACCTGGTCAAGACCCTGCCGGCGAAGTCGGCCGGATCGGCCGGATCGGCCGGCGGCAGCGTGGCCGCCGCCGCGACCGTGCCGGCGCGTGCCGTTCCGGTGGCGGCGGTCGTTGCGCCTACCGCCGCCGCGGCGACCGCCACGGCCGCGGCGCTGCCGGAAGGCGAGCGTTGGCGCTATCGCGTGCAGGACGCGCCGGGCCGGGTCGGCGATGCCGATCGTTTCGACGCCTGGATGAAGTCGCGCGGCGTGCGCGTGGCCACCGGCAAGCCGGCCACGCCCGCGCCCAGTGTGGCCGCGGCGAGCACCCCGGTGCGCGGATCCCGCGGCACCGCGACGGCCAAGCCCACTGCCGCGCCTACTGCCGCCGTGGCAGCCCCGACCGTCGCAGTGGCGACGCCGGCAGCGCCTCCCGCACCGGTCGCCAGCGCCGCGTCGCGCGCCGACGACGACAGCGCGCGCGGACCGCTCGGCATCCTGCTGCAGGTGGCCAGCTTCGCCAGCCGCGAGAACGCCAACCGCGCGCTGTCGCAATTGGCCTCGGCCGGCATCGTCGGCGCCAGCATCAGCGATATCGTCTCCGGTGGCCGCACCCTGTGGCGGCTGCGGGTGGCGGCCGAGGACCATGGCCGCGCCGCCGAGCTGGCCACGCGCATCGCCGGCCTCGGCTTCGGCCGGCCGCAGATCGTCAAGGATTGAGGTGGCGTGCCCGCCACGGCGGGCGGTCGGCGCGCCGATGGCTTAACGCCGGTTCGCGCGCGTGCCCGCGCCGCGCCTGCCCGGGCGCCGGCTCGGCCTACAATGTCGCGTTTTCCATCGGCCTTCGGGCCCGCCAGGAGTCGTTTTAGATGAAATTCCGCTTCGCCGTCGCTGCCGTGGCCACGTTCGCCGTCGGCCTGGTTTCCGCGCAGACGCCCGGTCCGGTTCCCGCGCCGCCGGCCGCCGCTGCCGCCGCTCCGGCCACCGTGGCGATCCCGCCCGCGCCCAAGCCGGCCGTCTCCAAGTCCTGGGTGCTGATGGATTACGCCACCGGCCAGGTGCTGGCCGGCGAGAACGAGCACGAACGCGTGGCCCCGGCCAGCATCACCAAGGTGATGACCTCGTACGTGATCGCGGCCGAATTGAAGCTGGGCAAGATCACCCGCGACGACCAGGTCATGCTCAGCGAGCGCGCCTGGCGCGAGGGCGGTGCCGGCACCGACGGCAGCTACAGCGGCTTCCCGGTCAACAAGACCGCGCGCCTGGAAGACATGGAAAAGGGCATGGCGATCCAGTCCGGCAACGACGCGGCGATCGCGCTGGCCGAACACACCGCCGGCAGCGAGGAAGCCTTCGCCTCGCTGATGAACGAGTACGCGAAGAAGATCGGCATGACCGGCTCGCACTTCGTCAACGCCCACGGCCTGTCGGCCGAAGGCCACTACACCACCGCCTACGATCTGGCGCTGCTGGGCCGGGCGATGGTCCGCGACTATCCGGAAACCTACGCGTACAACAAGATCAAGGAATTCCGCGTCGGCGACATCACCCAGCCCAACCGCAACCTGCTGCTGTGGCGCGACCCCAGCGTGGACGGCATCAAGACCGGCCACACCTCCGAAGCCGGCTACTGCCTGCTCAGCTCGGCCAAGCGCGGCGACCAGCGCCTGATCGCGGTGGTGATGGGCGACAGCTCCGAGAAGCAGCGTGCCGAGGACAGCCTGGCGCTGCTGAACTGGGGTTTCCGCTTCTTCGAGACCCACAGCCTGTACGAGCCGGGCAAGCAGGTCGCGCAGCAGCGCGTGTGGAAGGGCACCGAGAAGCAGGTGCTGCTGGGCGTGGCGCAGCCGCTGCTGGTCAGCGTGCCGCGCGGCCGCTACAACGAACTGAAGCCGGCGATCGAAGTGCCCAAGACCTTGGAGGCGCCGATCAAGCAGGGCCAGCAGATCGGCATGGTCAAGGTGAGCCTGGACGGCAAGGTGGTGGCGCAGGCCCCGCTGGTGGCGCTGAAGGCGGTCGACGAGGCCGGTTTCTTCAAGCGCCTGTGGGACAGCTTCTGGATGTGGTGGGAATCCGAATGAGTTGTTTGAAAAAAGCCGGCTGACGCCGGCTTTTTTCTTGGGAATGGAGAATGGGGAATAGGGAATGGGTAAAGCGGTGTACTGCCACCTGCCGGTTTGGTGGGGAGATCGGAGGCCCGCTTTTGCCATTCCCTATTCCCCATTCCCCATTCCCAGCCTCAAAGCTTCCGACTCACCGTAAAGCTCCCGAACACCGGCGTCTGCCGCTGCAGGTCGAACTCGCGGGTGCGCCAGTAGCGGGCGAGGGCGAACTTCCATTTGCCGCGCATCACCGCCAGGCCGATGCCGGCGTCGCCGACGAAGGGGCGCTTCTTCACGCTGTGGCTGTCGCGGAAGGTGTTGCCGTCCAGGGTGATGTCGCGCAGGACCCAGCGTCCATCGGTGGTCATGAACAGGTGCGCCGACCAGCCGCTGCCGACGCTGTTGGCCGGCGGGGCGACGTTCTCGCCGGCGGGGCGCAGCGGCGAACTACCGAAATCGTCCGGCAGCTTCCAGCCCAGGCGCAGTTCCATGCCGGCATTGGCGTGGGTATCCAGCGTGCCCAGCGCGCCGCCCCAGTGGCTGATCGCATCCCACCCCCAGCCGTCGCGGCTGCCGTCGCCGGACCAGCGGCGCAGCCGTTCGTGCAGCACGCGGAACACCGGTTCGTCGTGCAACTGGTTGTCCCAGCCCTGGAACTTGGCGTCGCCGAGCAGGGCGTGCACCGCATCCTGCACCTGCTTGCCCTGCGCCGACGGGCCGATCAGGCCCAGGGTGAGTTGCGTGGTACGCAGGCGCTCGTCGTTGCGCGCGTTGTAGCCGATGTTCATCAGCAACAGGCCGGCGTAGGGGCGGTCGTCCTCGATCAGGTCGCGGCGGGTCTTGTCGGTGGGGGTGAACAGCGCTTGCCCGACCGCGAAGGTCATGTTGCGCTGGGTGAAGTCGCTGTTCGGCTGCAGCCAGGTCAGGCCGCGGTTCACCGCCCGAGCCAGCCGCGGCAGGCAGGGGTCGTCGGTGTAGTCGCGCAGATTCGGCGAGACGATGATCAGGCCGAACCCGTTGGTGTAGCCCTGGTCCTGGCCGGCGCCGCCGAACAGGTCGTTGTCGACGCGGACATTGACCGTGGGCGCGGTCGCTTCCAGGGTGTCGCGTGGGCATTGCGCGGTGGCAACGGCGGGCGCAACCGCGGCGGCGAGGGCAACAGCCAGCGGAAGCAACGGGCGGGATGACGGCATGAGTGGCGTCTCTGGTCGGAAAGGGAGTGAGCGGCGATGTACGCCTGCAGGCAGTCGATGCCGGCGCCACCCCGGACCATGAACGCAGCCCGTGCGGTGAAGGATAGGCAAAAGCGCCGTAGCGGACAAATTCGTCCGTTTGGGTTTGTCTGTCCCATCTGCCCTCTTGCAGCGTGAAGGCGGTGGTGCGCAATGACGCGCAGGGAGGCCACCGCCACGGCGCGCGGCCGTGCCACACCGGTGGCTGGCGCGCGGCCGGACCTCCGTGCCGCGTGGCTCCGCGATCCCGGGGCGCTGTCTGCCCACCGCGGCCGGCCTTGGGTTTGCCCGGCGCCGGCCCGATAATGCGGACATGGACATCACTTCCGATAACCCCGATCACGGTTTCCAGTTCCCCGGCGTGTTCGAACTCAGCGCCATGGGCACCGCCAACACCGGCCTGGAGGCCGAACTGCCGCGCCTGCTCGCCGCGGCCGGCGTGGAGGTGATGGACGAGCGCATCAGCTGGAAGCATTCGTCCAACGGCAAGTACGTGTCGGTGCGCATCGCCTTCCGTGCCGTGGACCGCGCCCAGTACGACGCCGCGCACCAGGCGCTGCGCGAACACCCGGAAGTGAAGTGGACGCTGTAGCCGGGGACGCGCCAGTGGCGCCGGCACCGACGCTGCCGCCGTGCGGCGTTCGCCAGCTCGGCCGCCAGCCCTACGAGCCGGTGTGGCGGGCGATGCAGCGCTTCACCGACGCGCGCGACGAGGCCACCCCCGACGAGCTGTGGGTGGTCGAACACGACCCGGTGTTCACCCTCGGCCAGGCCGGCAAGCCGGAACACGTGCTGGCGCCGGGCGACATCCCGGTGCTGCAGGTCGATCGCGGCGGCCAGGTCACCTATCACGGCCCCGGCCAGTTGGTGGTGTACCCGTTGCTGGACCTGCGCCGGCTGCACATCGGCGTGCGCGACTACGTGTGCCGGATCGAGCAGGCGATCATCGACACCCTCGACGAATGGAACATCCTCGGCGAACGCCGCGAGGGCGCGCCGGGCGTCTACGTCGGCGGCGCCAAGGTCGCCGCCCTCGGCATCCGCGTGCGCCGCGGCTGCACCTTCCACGGCCTGTCGTTCAACGTGGCGATGGACCTGGAGCCGTTCCACCGGATCAATCCCTGCGGCTACCAGGGCCTGCAGGTGACCGCGGTGCTAGACTTGGGCGGTCCCTCCGGCATGCAGGCGGTCACTCCGGTCCTGCTGGCCCAACTGGCGCGCCAGTTCGGGCTGACCCTGCAGCCGCTCGACGCCTTGCCCGATCTTTCGCTCACGCACGCGGCCTGACCGCCTGCCCGCCGACCACGCCATGACCCAGCCCAGCGCACGCTCCATTCCCTTGCAGGTCCTTTCCGGCGACAGCGCGCCCGCGCCGCTGCAGACCGGCGTCAAGCAGTTGGGCGGCGACAAGATCGCGCGCTCGCCGGTGCAGTTCGCCGACGCGCCGGTGCTGCGCAAACCCTCGTGGATCCGCGTGCGCATTCCCTCCGGCAATGCGGTGCAGAATCTCAAGGCCAAGCTGCGCGAGAACCGCCTGGTCACCGTCTGCGAAGAGGCCAGCTGCCCGAACATCCACGAGTGCTTCGGCCACGGCACCGCCACCTTCATGATCCTCGGCGAGGTCTGCACCCGCCGCTGTTCGTTCTGCGATGTCGCGCACGGCCGGCCCAAGCCGCCGGACGCCGGCGAGCCGGCCAGCCTGGCGCAGACCGTGGCCGACATGGGCCTGAAGTACGTGGTGGTGACCAGCGTCGATCGCGACGACCTGCGCGACGGCGGCGCCCAGCATTTCGCCGACTGCATCGGCGCCATCCGCGTCGCCGCGCCGAACACCCGCATCGAGATCCTGACCCCGGACTTCCGCGGCAAGGGCCGCATGGACCGCGCGCTGGAGATCCTGGCGACCAATCCGCCGGACGTGTTCAACCACAACATCGAGACCGTGCCGGACCTGTACCCGAACGTGCGTCCCGGCGCCGACTACCAGTGGTCGCTGACCCTGCTGAAGAAGTTCAAGGCGCAGCATCCGGCCATCGCCACCAAGTCCGGCATCATGCTCGGCCTGGGCGAGACCCTGGAGCAGGTGCAGGCGACCCTGCGCGACCTGCGTGCGCACGACGTGGACATGGTCACCATCGGCCAGTACCTGCAGCCGACCGCCCATCACCACCCGGTGATGCGCTACTGGACGCCGGACGAATACAAGGCGCTGGAGGAGTACGGCAACGCGCTGGGCTTCAGCCACGTCGCCTCCGGGCCGATGGTGCGCTCGTCCTATCACGCCGATCGCCAGGCGGCCGGCGCCGGCGTCGCCGCCTGAATCGCGTCCTCCTGAGCCGCGTCGTCGATCGCGCCTTTGCGCTGCGGCGACGCGCATTCGTCGCCGCAGGACGACCGTCCGCGCGGCTCGCACCGGCAGCGTTCACATTTCTGCGCAAGCCGGCAGCTAGTCTGCTTCATGAACAGGTGACACGGCCTGCAACTTGCGTCACTGTCGTGTTGTCTCACGCGATGTGCTGCCCCCCTGACGGCCTGGTGCCGAGAGTCCCCAGATGAAATTCAAAGCTTCCGCCTTCCTGCTGGCGTTTGCGCTGACCGCACCGCTGGCGCTGTTCGCCCGTACCGACGCGCCCGCCCTGCCGGCCGCTGCCACCGCCGACCAGGCCACCACCGCCAAGCTGGTGTACGGCCTGCTCTCCGACAGCCGCTACGCCTACCGGCCGCGCGCCCTCGACGAGGCGACCTCCAAGGAGGTCTTCAAGAAGTATCTGGAGACCCTGGACGGCAGCAAGCAGTTCTTCACCCAGGCCGACGTCGACAAGTTCGCCAGCTTCCAGAACAACCTCGGCGCCAACATCGCCTCCGGCCAGCTGGAACCGGCGTTCCAGATCTTCGCCGTGTACCGGCAGCGGGTGGACGAGCGCATCGCCTACGCGCGCAAGCTGCTCAAGCAGGACTTCAACTTCGACGGCGACGAGAAGTTCGAGTACGACCGCAAGAATGCGCCGTGGGCCAAGGACGACCAGGAACTGGATGCGCTGTGGCGCAAGTCGGTGATGAACGACTGGCTGCGGCTGAAGCTCGCCGGCAAGAAGCCGGAGGACATCCGCAAGACCCTGGACAAGCGCTACGCCAACCTCGACGACTCGGTGAAGGAACTGAAGAGCGAGGACGTGTTCCAGTTCTTCATGAACGCCTACACCAATACGGTCGATCCGCACACCGACTACTTCACCCCGCGCACCGCCGAGAACTTCAACCAGCAGATGTCGCTGTCGCTTGAAGGCATCGGCGCGCAGCTGCAGAAGCAGGACGACCTGGTGGTGATCCGCGAGGTGATCCCGGGCGGTCCGGCCGCGCTGGACGGCACGCTCAAGCCGGGCGACCGCATCGTCGGCGTCGGCCAGGGCAAGAGCGGCCCGGTCGAGGACGTGATCGGCTGGCGCATCGACGACGTGGTCGCCAAGATCCGCGGCGACAAGGACACCCAGGTGCGCCTGGAGTACATTCCGGCCGAAGCCGGTGTGGACGGCAAGCACCGCCAGGTGCTGCTGACCCGGCAGAAGGTGCGCCTGGCCGAACAGGCCGCCAAGGGCGAGACCATCGAGCTGCCGGCCAAGGACGGCGAGCCGGCCCGTCGCATCGGCGTGATCAAGCTGCCCGCGTTCTACCAGGACTTCGAAGGCCGCCGCCGCAACGCCAAGGACTATGCCTCGGCGACCCGCGACGTGGCCAAGCTGCTGGCCGGCTTCAAGACCGACAAGGTCGACGGCGTGGTGCTGGACCTGCGCAACAACGGCGGCGGTTCGCTGGACGAGGCGATCGAGCTGACCGGCCTGTTCATCGAGCAGGGCCCGGTGGTGCAGGTGCGCGAATCCGGCGGCCGCGTCACCGTCAACAGCGACCAGAACCCGGCCGTGGCCTGGGACGGCCCGCTGGCGGTGCTGATCAACCGCGGCTCGGCCTCGGCGTCGGAGATCTTCGCCGGCGCCATCCAGGATTACGGCCGCGGCCTGATCATCGGCGAGACCAGCTTCGGCAAGGGCACGGTGCAGAACATCGTCGACCTGGACCGCTGGCCGGCCAACGAGACCGACCGCTTCGGCCAGGTCAAGCTGACCATCGCCCAGTTCTTCCGCGTCAGCGGCAGCAGCACCCAGCACAAGGGCGTGGTGCCGGACATCGCCTTCCCGGCCAGCGTCGATGCCACCGAGTTCGGCGAAAGCACCTACGACAACGCGCTGCCGTGGAGCCGCATCGCCGCGGTGCCGCACACCCAGTACGGCAATTTCGCGCCGCTGCTGCCCAAGCTGGAGGCGCTGCACACCACGCGCATCGCCAACGACAAGGAATTCCAGTGGTGGGAAGAGGACGTGCGCCAGTTCCGCACCGAGGCGGCGAAGAAGTACGTGGTGCTCAACGAGGCCGAGCGCCGCGCCGAGCGTGAGAAGCAGGACGCGCAGCGCAAGCAGCGCCAGGAGATCCGCAAGCAGCTCGGCCTGCCGCTGGATCCGCTGGCCGACGACAGCAGCGACGATGGCCTGACCGGCAACGAGCGCGACATCGTCAAGGACGCCGCGCGCGAGAAGCTGGTCGACAAGCGTCCGGATCCGCTGCTGCGCGAATCGGCCTCGATCCTGAGCGATGCGGTCAACCTGCTGGAGAAGGACCGCCCGCTGTCGGTGCAGGTGCTGCCGCAGTCCACCGGCCCGGGGCGCTGGGCCGACTGAGCCCGCGCTCTACCGTCGAAAAACCGAACGCGCCATCGCTCAGCGGTGGCGCGTTTTTTGTGGGAGCGACTTCATGGCATCTCTCGCAATCTGTTTCCGCCACGCGCAGGCGGATTCTGCTTGCCTGGTAGGAGGGTAATTTCGCGATCAGGTTGTTCCCACATCCCGCGTCGTCGCTCGGGCGTGGACGGACGTCCACTTCCTCGCTCTTCCTTGCCACAGGCGCGCGCAATCGCGGCGCGGCATGCTCGGGGATTGATGACACGCCCTAGCCCAGCGCCTGCCACACCTGGTGCAGGCCCAGTGCCAGCAAGGTCAGGAGGAACACGCGGCGGAACGCGCTGGCGGAGATGCGTTGGCGCAGCCGCGTGCCCAGCCACATGCCTACGGCAGTGGGCAGCAGTGCCAGCAACGACGGACCCAGCGCCTGGGTGGGGAATGCCCCGTGCGCAACGAGGGCTGCGGCCAGCGCAAGCGTGGCCGCGGCGAAGCAACTGCCGAGCGCGCGCATCAGCGCCTCCCGCGGCAGATCCAGCGCCACCAGATAGGGCAGCACCGGCAACACGAACACACCGGTGGCGCCAGTCAGCAGCCCGGTCGCCAGGCCCACGGGCGCCGCCGCCCAGCGCGCCTGCGATGACGACAGGCGTGCCTGCCACTGGCTCAGGCCGAGCACGGCATACAGCGCCAACAACGCGCCCAGCCCGGCGCGCGCCAGCCGCGGGTCGGCGCCCGCGAGGATGCCGACGCTGCACCAGGTGCCGGCGACGATGCACGCCAGCAGCGGCCACAGTCGCCGCAGCAGCGCGCCGGTGCCTGCGCCCCAGGCTTGTTGCAGGTTGGTCAGCAGCGACGGCAGCGCCAGCAGCGCCGCGGCCTCGGCCGGCGTCAGCCAGAGTCCCAGCAGGCCCATCGCCACCGTCGGCAGGCCCATGCCGGCCATGCCCTTGACGCCGCCGGCGAGCAGGAAGACCAGGGCGATCGGCAGCAGATGCGGTGCGAGGGTGTCCATGGCATCCAGCATCGGCGCGCCGCGGCAGCCGGACAATGCGCGAATGCTTCAGGCAGACTTCGGCAACGACGAAGGCGGGAGCATCGATGCACCTGGATTTCACCGATCTGCGGCTGTTCCTGGCGGTGGCCGAGGCCGGCAGTATCACCGCCGGTGCCGATCGCGCGGCACTGTCGCTGGCCGCGGCCAGTGCACGCATCCGCGCGTTGGAGACGCAGCTTGGCGTCGCGCTGTTCGCGCGCGGCCCGCGTGGCGTTGGCCTCACCGCGGCCGGCACCGCGCTGCTGCGGCACGCGCGGGAGTTGCTGCGGCAGGCTGAGGCGATGCGCAGCGAACTGGGCGAGTACGCCGGCGGCCACCCGGCCAGCGTGCGCCTGCTGGCCAATACCGCGGCGCTGTCGGAATGGTTGCCGGAACTGCTGGCCGAGTTCCTGGTGGCGCACCCGCGCATCGATCTGGCGCTGCGCGAGCAGGGCAGCGTCGCCGCGGCCGACGCGCTGCGCGAGCAACGCGCCGACCTGGCGGTGATCGCCGATCACGCCGATCTGCAGGGCCTGCAGGCGCACCCGTTTCGGCAGGATCGGCTGGTGCTGGTGGCCGCGGCCACGCATCCGCTGGCGCAGGCGCCGCAGTTGCGGTTCTCGGAGGTATGGCAGGCGCAGTTGCTCGGCCTGGC
Organism: Xanthomonas sp. LMG 12462; assembly: GCF_009192885.1. Taxonomy (NCBI): domain Bacteria; kingdom Pseudomonadati; phylum Pseudomonadota; class Gammaproteobacteria; order Lysobacterales; family Lysobacteraceae; genus Xanthomonas; species Xanthomonas sp. LMG 12462. The sequence goes on from NZ_NMPP01000007.1 coordinate 66,715, forward strand.
CGAGGACAGCGCACTGCAGCAGCATCTGCGGATCCATGCCACGCGTGCCGGTGGCCAGCTGCGCATCCGCGCGCAGGTGCACGGCATCGAACCGCTGTGCCGCATGCTGGCGCGCGGCGCCGGCGTGGCAATCCTGCCGCAGGCGGCGCTGGAGCGGGTCAGCGTGCGTGCGCAGTTGGTCGCGGTACCGCTGCAGGAGCCGTGGGCGCTGCGCCAGTTGTTGATCGTCTGGCGACCGACACCGGCGCCGTCGCCGCCAGTGCAGCAGGTCCTGGATTGGCTGTGCGCGCATGCGGCGCCGGCGGCCTGAGGATCCGTCGACTGACGCCTCTGACGATGCGCTTGCGCAATGGTGCAGCGAGGCATCGTTAACTGGCGGGCGCGGGCCTTGTTACGCTGTTCGGGATCGCTTGCGAGGGCTGTTCCCCGGTGACGCGTGTCGCGGCTGAAGCTGCTCCTGCGGACGCACGGCCCTCTGTTAGCGCAGTTGCTTGCTGTGGGAGGGACTTCAGTCCCGCCTGCTACCGGAGCCGGATGCTTTTCGGTGCGAGATTGCGACGGAAGAACTGGGCGGATCACGCGCTTCTGCGTTGGCTCTGCCGGAGGTGTTGCCTGTCTTGCAGTGCTCGATGTGGCCTTGGCCAGCCAGCGACGCCAAGGCCTTTCGCGTCATGCGCGTCGCGGCTGATACCGAACAGATAGGGACCGCTCCCGTTCGTGGGCCTGCGGTCCATGCCGCAGGCCCACGCGCGTCACTGCGGCCAGGCGAACGTGGCGATCACCGGAAAATGGTCGGACGGCCAGTGGCCCTGCGGCCGCGCGTCGAGCGTGGCGTAGTCGGTTGCTTTGAGCCCGCGCGAGAGGATCCAGTCGATGCGCCGGTCGGGATGGCCGGTGAAATCGTGGAAGGTCGCTTCCGGGCCCCGCGGCTGCGCCACCTGCGTGCGCGCATCAGCCAGGCTGGCGGTGAGGGTGCGGTAGGTCGGCGAGTCCGGCACCGTGTTGAAGTCGCCGGTCAGCACCACCGGCACGTCCGCCGGCAGCGCCTTCAGCCGCGACACGATCAGCGCCGCGCCCTTGGCGCGCGCCGCTTCGTCCTCGTCGCGATAGGGCAGATGGGTGTCGAACAGGTAGAAGCGGCGGCCATCGCCGATGCGCTCGAACAGGCCCCAGTTGACCATGCGCGGCAGCGGATGGCCCCAGCTGATGCTGCCCATCACCTCCGGCGTGTCCGACAGCCAGAAGTGTCCCGAGTCCAGCAGCTTCAGCGCGTGGCTGTCGTAGAACACACCCATGCGTTCGCCGTCGTCCTTGCCGTCGCGGCTGGGGCCGAACCAGCGGTACTCCGGCAGTTGCGCGGCCAGGTAGTCGGCCTGGCGCTGGACCAGTTCCTGTGTGCCGAACACATCCGGGTGCTGCGCGCGGATCAGCGCGGCCATCGCGCTGCGGCGCACGTCCCAGCGCTTGTCGCCGTCGGTATCGACCGGCACGCGGACGTTGAAGCTCATTACCTTGAGCGGGGCCGGCGCGGCGGGCGTTGCGGGCGTGCGCGCCTGCGCTGGCGCGATGCACGCGCTCAGCACCAGCAGCAGAGGAAGCGCGAGCTTGCGCGCGGACGACAGCGACAGCGACATGGCAGATCTCGACAGGAGCGGAGCACGCGATGGTGGCACGGCGGTGGTGTCGGTGGCCACCGCGTGGCGCGCCTGCCGAGCGGCGATCAGTTGAACGCCGACAGCGCCTGGGTCAGTTTCCCGTTGTTGTCGACCGCACCCATCGTGTAGCCCTGCCAGCCCGGATACGCGTCGGGTTCCCAATAGAACACGCCCAGGCCACGGCTGCCGAGCGCGCGGGTCTTGGTGAGCAGATCGGCCAACATCGCGCGGGTGGTCGCGGCCTGCTGCCAGTCCATGCCGACCTCGCTGACGATCACGTCCGACCCGTAGCGCGCCACCATGTCCTGCATGTTGCTGGCGATCTGGGTGTTGGCGCTCTGCCAGGCATTGGGGGACGGGTAGTGCGACATGCCGACCACGTCCCACTTGCCGCCGGCCGACTTGAGGCTGTCGAAGAACCAGCGGAAGGTCGCGTTGTCGTGGCCGTTGGCCAGGTGCACGATCACCTTGGCATTGGGGTAGACCGACTTGCTGGCGTTGTAGCCGCTGTTGATCAGTTGCGCGAGGTTGCCGAAGTTGGGCGTCTTGCCGTCCGGCCACAGCATGCCGCTGTTGATCTCGTTGCCCACCTGCACCCAGCTCACGTCGATGCCGTTGGACTTGAGGTAGGACAGGATGCCGCTGGTGTGCGAATACACGTCCTTCACCAGGGTGGCGAAGTCGTGGTTGTTCCAGGCCGCCGGCTTGGTCTGCTTGCCGGGATCGGCCCAGCTGTCGCTGTAGTGGAAGTCGATCATGATGCGCATGCCCTGCGCCTTGGCCCGCTTGGCCATATTCAGCGTGTCGGCGCCGTCGTTCCAGCCGCCCTGCGGATTGACCCACACGCGCAGCCGGATCGCGTTGACGCCGGTGCCCTTGAGCAGCGAGAAGAAATCGGTGGTGGCGCCGGAGGCGTTGCGGAATACGCGACCGCTGCTCTCCTGCTGGTCGATCCAACTGACATCGGCGCCCTTGGCGAAGGTCTGCGCCATGGCCGGCGCACACAGACAGGCGAGCAACAACACCAGCAGCCAGGCGGACACGCGCTTGCTCGATCGGTTCATGCGATTCTCGCGATGATGGGAGGAGGGAAGGGGGGCGTCATGCGGCCCCGAGGAGTGGGCGCAGCGACGTGCCGGGCTGTCCCCCGCGGCCGCGGCGCGCACGAGGCTAGCGCGATCGTCACGGCGACGCGCGCTGCACTGCAGCGGTGCTGTCGCGACGTCCGCAAGCGCTGTCTGGAATGGCCGATGAATCTGCGCGGTGCGTCACTTGACGCGATACGGCATCGGCGTAGCATTCCGCTCACGCCAAGGGACAGACCCGCGGCGATCCACCCAACCGTGAGGGATGCTCATGGAGTTCGACTATCTGGTGTTCATCGGGCGCTTCGAGCCCTTCCACAACGGTCACGCCGCCGTTGCCCGCCACGCCCTGGCGCGCGGTCAGAAACTCATCTTCCTGATCGGCTCGGCCGAGACTCCCCGCACCATCCGCAATCCCTGGACCGTTGCCGAGCGCAGCGTGATGATCCAGGCCGCGCTGGAAGGCGCCGGCGAGCGGCTGATCCTGCGGCCGTTGCGCGACCATCTGTACAACGAAAGCCAGTGGATCGCCGCGGTGCAGTCCAGGGTGGCCGAGGCGGTGCGCAGCGACGGCGGCAGCGCCGAGGCGCGGATCGGCCTGATCGGCATGGACAAGGACGCCAGCAGCTACTACCTGCGCGAATTCCCGCAGTGGCCGCTGGTCGACGTGCAGCACACCGAGACGCTGTCGGCGACCGAACTGCGCCGTTACCTGTTCGAGGCCGGCAGCATCGATTTCCACGGCGCGCTGCTGATGCTGCGCGGCAACGTGCCGACGCCGGTGTTCGACATGCTCGAGGCGTTCCGCAAGAACTCGCCGTCGTATGCCGAACTGCTCGCCGAGTACCAGTTCATCGAGCAGTACCGCGCCGCCTGGAAGGAGGCGCCGTATCCGCCGACCTTCGTCACCGCCGATGCGGTGGTGGTGCATTCCGGGCACGTGCTGCTGGTGCGCCGCCGCGCGGCGCCGGGCAAGGGCCTGTGGGCGCTACCCGGCGGCTTCGTCGGCCAGCAGGAGAGCATCCTCGACGCCTGCCTGCGCGAACTGCGCGAGGAGACCCGGCTGAAGATTCCGGTGCCGGTGCTCAAGGGCTCGCTGAAGAACCGCCACGTGTTCGACCACCCCGAGCGCAGCCTGCGTGGGCGCACCATCACCCACGCCTTCCACTTCGAGTTCGTGTTCGGCGAACTGCCCGAGGTGCGCGGCGGCGACGACGCCGACAAGGCGCGCTGGGTGCCGGTCAGCGAAGTGCTGGGCATGGGTCCGAAACTGTTCGAAGACCATCTGCACCTGCTCGAATTCTTCCTGGGCCGCGGCTGACGCGGCCTTCCCGGCCGGCGGACAGACCGCCGGCTTTCCCAGACGCGAAGGAGCTTCCGTCATGCAATGCCTGAACAACCTGCTGCTCAACACCGACAGCTACAAGGCCAGCCACTGGCTGCAGTACCCGCCCGGCACCGACGCCACGTTCTTCTACGTGGAATCGCGCGGCGGCGTCTACGACCGCACCGTGTTCTTCGGGCTGCAGTCGATCCTCAAGGAGGCGCTGGGCCGCCCCGTCACCCATGCCGACATCGACGAGGCGCGCGACCTGTTCGCCGCGCACGGCGAGCCGTTCAACGAAGCGGGCTGGCGCGACATCGTCGACCGCCTCGGCGGCCAGTTGCCGATCCGCATCCGCGCCGTGCCCGAGGGCAGCGTGGTGCCGACCCACAACGCGCTGATGACCATCGAGTCCACCGACGCGCAGGCCTACTGGGTGCCGTCGTACCTGGAGACGCTGCTGCTGCGCATCTGGTACCCGGTGACCGTGGCCACGGTGAGCTGGCATGCCAAGCAGACCCTGCGCCAGTTCCTGGAGCGCACCAGCGACGATCCGGACGGGCAGTTGCCGTTCAAGCTGCACGACTTCGGCGCGCGCGGCGTGTCCAGCCTGGAATCGGCGGCGATCGGCGGCGCGGCGCACCTGGTCAACTTCCTCGGCACCGACACCGTGTCCGGGCTGTTGCTGGCGCGCGCGCACTACCACGAGCCGATGGCCGGCTATTCGATCCCCGCCGCCGAGCACAGCACCATCACCAGTTGGGGCCGCGAGCGCGAGGTCGATGCGTACCGCAACATGCTCAAGCAGTTCGGCAAGCCCGGTGGCGTGGTCGCGGTTGTGTCGGACAGCTACGACATCTTCCACGCGATCCGCGAGCACTGGGGCACCACGCTGCGCGAGGAGGTGATCGCCTCCGGCGCCACCGTGGTGATCCGCCCGGACTCCGGCGATCCGGTGGCGGTGGTGCACCAGTGCCTGGAACTGCTCGACGAGGCCTTCGGCCACAGCGTCAACGGCAAGGGCTACAAGGTGCTCAACCACGTGCGGGTGATCCAGGGCGACGGGGTCAACCCGACCAGCATCCGCGCGATCCTGGAGCGCATCACCAGCGCCGGCTACGCCACCGACAATCTGGCCTTCGGCATGGGCGGCGCGTTGCTGCAACGGCTCGACCGGGACACCCAGAAGTTCGCGTTGAAGTGCTCGGCCGCCCGCGTCGACGGCCGCTGGATCGACGTGTACAAGGATCCGGTCACCGACAAGGGCAAGCTCAGCAAGCGCGGCCGCATGCGCCTGCTGCGCCACCGCGAGTACGGCAGCTACCGCACCGAGCCGGTGGCGCCAGACGCGGTGTCGGCCGAAGCGGTCGCCGGCCCGGCCGGTTACGACGATGCGATGGTCACCGTGTGGGAGAACGGCCGCCTGCTGCACGACTGGACCTTCGCCGAGGTACGCGAGCGCGCGAACGCCGCGCGCCTGTAGGAGGTGGCCATGCACGCCTCCCTGCCGAGTCCGCCGCCATTGAGCGGCGGCTCGCCGCTGTTCGCCGCGCTGCGCGCCAGCACCCCGCATCTGGAATGGCGGGTGCCGGCCGCGGCGGATGCGTCGCGCTGGCGACGTCAGCGCATCGGCGCGCGCGACTACCGCGTCGCGCAGCCGGTGACCTTCACTCCTTACGCGTCGGTGCGGCCGTGTTCGGCGCGCTGCCGTTTCTGCTCGGAAACCCTGCGGCCGCAGGCCGGCGGCACCGCCGCGGCCAGCCTGCGGCCGCCGCCGGACTACTTCGCGCAGCTGCGTCAGGCATTGGCGCAGTTGCGCGGGCTGCCGCTGTCGCATTCGCTGTCGGGGCTGGAGATGACCGACGACGAAGACTGGTTCGTGGAACTGCTGCAGACCCTGGGCACGGCCGAGCGCGAGGGACTGCTGGTCGAACAGCGGGTGCTGTACAGCAACGGCGCTGGTTTCGCCCGCGGCCACGGCGAGCTCTTGCTGCAGGCGTTGCAGCGCTTCGGTCTGTCGTGGATCGAGCTGTCGCGGCACCATCCGCAGCAGGCGCAGAACGATGCGATCATGCGTTTCCGCCCCGGCGAGGCGATCGCCGATGCGGAGGTGTTCGTCGCCACTGCGCAACGCATCGCCGAAGCGCTGCCGTTGCGCCTGGTGTGCATCCTGCAGCACGGCGGCATCGCCGATGCCGACGGCGTCGCGGCCTACCTGGACTGGGCGCGCGCCTGCGGTGCGCGCACGGTGATCTTCCGCGAATTCTCCCGGCTCGGCGACGGCTACCGCGATGGCGGCACCGCACGCTATCTCACTCAGGCGCGGGTCGTGGTGGAGCAGGTGCTCGGCGCCTGCATGGCCGCGCCGTGGTGGCGCGAATTGCAGCCGCTGCAGATCACCGAGGGCTACTACTTCTGGAACCTGCGCCTGGCCACCGCCGACGGCATGGAGGTGGTGTTCGAGACCTCCGACTACGGGGCGATGCACGCGCGCCACGACAGCGGCGACATCTACAAGCTGGTGTTCTTCGCCGACGGCCGGCTGTGCGCCGGCTGGCAGCCGGACCGCGATCTGCTGTGGCGGGCGCCGCATGGATAGCCGCAGCTGGTGGACGCCGTTGCCGGATCCGCCCGAGCATCGGCTGCCGGAGGACCTGCGCCAGCGCGATCCGCTGGGCGCGCGCGACTGCGGCTGGGTCGGGCAGATGCGTCCGTTCGTGCGCCACTTCAGCGCGCTGGGCGAGCGCGTGCTGGATCCGTTCTGCGGCTTCGGCAGCACCTTGCTCGCGGCCGAACTGGAAGGCCGCCACGGCGTCGGCCTTGAGATCGACGCGGCGCGCGCGGCGCTGGCGCGTGAACGGCTGCAGCGGCTCGGCCTGCACGCCGAGGTGCTGGACGGCAGCTTGCCGCACTACGCGCCGTCCGCGCCGGTGGACCTGTGCCTGACCAACGTGCCGTACTTCGGCTGTGCCTGGCCGGCCGCGGCGGCGCCCGACCAGCTCTACGCCAGTGCCGACTACGCCGCCTACCTGCACGGCCTGCGCGCGGTGTTCCATGGAGTCCGCCGCCACCTGCGCAAGGACGGCTTCTGCATCGCGATGGTGGAGAACGTCCAACTTGGCGCGGCCACGGTGCCGCAGGCCTGGGACCTGGCGCGGATCCTCGGCAGCCTGTTCGCGCCCTGTCCCGAGCGGGTGCTGTGCTACCCGCGCGAGACCGCGCAGCCGCTGGCGCCCGGCGACACCCGCAGCGACCGCAGCCACGAGTACGCGCTGATCTTTCAGCACCGGCGCCAGCGCATCGACCTGGCGGGTACGGCGCAGTTGCTGGAGGCGCTGCGCGCCGACGGTTTCGCCTTCGCGTTGTACGGCAGCTATCCGCGCTGGCTGGCCGATCCGGCGGCGGCACCGCGCCTGCCCGGCGACGTCGACCTGCTGCTGCCGCGCGACCTGGACGGCCTGCTGCGGCTGCTCGACTGGCTGCGCGCGCGTGGCTTCCTGCTGAGCCTGTGGGGCGAGCCGCTGGCGGTGCCGCCGACCCTGGAACTGCTCGACGCCCATCATTACCTGCGCGCCGAACGTCGCGATCGCCACAGCGGCCTGCTGCGCGTGGACCTGGCGCTGGAACCCGCCGCCGCCTGACGCGGTGGCGGCCAGCCTGCCCATCTCGCTAACCGCGGGATGAGCGGCCGCGGCGGCGTCAAGGCCGCGCCCACGCGCTTGCGGCTATCCTTTGCCGCGGTTCCCTCTCTCCGGTCAACGGCCTATGTCCGCTCCCTCCAAGGTTCTCGCCATTTCCGCGCTCGCGCTGATCGCGATCGGTCTGAGCGGCTGTTTCGCGCGCAAGCAGGACGGCTTGGTGAAAGAGACCTTCAATTCCGACAACACCTATTCGCGCAACTACCCGGTGCAGCCGGCGCAGGCCTGCGAATCGGCGCGGCGCGCGCTGCTGAGCCAGGGCTACGTGGTCTCCAAGGCCACCGCCGATGCGGTGGAAGGCACCAAGAACTTCCAGCCCAGCGACGAGTTGCACGAGCAACTGGAACTGCGCGTGTCCTGCGTCGCGCATGGGCAGGACGAATCCTGGGTGTTCGTCAGTGCCTTGCAGGACCGCTATGCACTGAAGAAGAGCCCGACCTCGGCCAGCGTCGGCGTCGGCGTGCTCGGCTCGGTGTCCCTGCCGATCGGCAGCAGCGACGACTCGATGGTGCGGGTCGCCAGCAGTACGGTGCAGGACGGCGACTTCTACAAGCGCTTCTTCCAGCTGATGAGCGAATACCTGCCCAAGAGCAAGCCGGCACCGGAGCCGTCTGCGCATCCGTCCGCGGCGGTGACGGCGCCGGCGCCGGCAGCGCCCGCACCTGTACCTGCAGCGTCGACGGTGCCGACGCCGCCGGCGGCCGCAGCGCCCACGTCGCCGCCGGCACCCGCGGCCGCCACTGCGGCGCAGCCGCCCGTCGCGACCGCGCCTCCGAGCGGCGAGCCCGGCGGCGCCGACTGATTCAGGCGTTGCTACACAAGCTGAATGTGGCCGATTTCGCTTCACGAACCATTCGCGAATCCGGTGAGAAGGTGGCGCCCGTCGAGAGCGCGGTGCTTGTGCATCGGCTCCGCCACCCAGGAGCAATCAGCATGAACACTCTCAAATCCGCCTTGTGTCTTTCTGTCCTCGCCATCGCCACGGCCGCCGCGCCGCTGGCCGAGGCGCAGCGTCACTACGGTCCCGAGGACGCCGGCCGCCGCTTCAGCGACGGCACCCGCGTGCACTGCAAGAAGGTCGCGGTGCGCAAGAACAGCACCGATCCGGACCGCATCGGCGGCACCCTGGCGGGCGCGGCGATCGGCGGCTTGCTGGGCAACCAGATCGGCAAGGGCGATGGCCGCAAGCTGGCCACGGTCGGCGGCGCGGTCGCCGGTGGCGCCACGGGCCGTTACATCCAGGGCCAGCGTCAGCAGGCCAATGGCAATCGCGTGGTCGAGACCGTCTGCAAGCGTTATTGAGTCGCGCGACCGCATCGTGTTGGTCGGTGCCTGACGCCGACCCGGCAACCTGATGCAGCACGCCCCGGCGGAGGCCTCCGCCGGGGCGTTTTTTTGCGGTGCCGGTTGCGACGTTGCGCGATTCGGCGCCGCGGCGGCTCAATCGGCGAGCAGATCGCGCAGTGCCGCGTCCAACTGCGGATACCGGAACACATAACCCTCGCGTTGCGCACGTGTCGGCAGCACGCGCTGGCTGCCCAGCAACAGCTCGGCCATCTCGCCGAAGCCGAGGCGTAATGCCGCCGCCGGCATCGGCAGCAGCGCCGGACGATGCAGGGTGGCGGCGAGTTGCTGCGCGAACGTGGCATTGGTCGCCGGCGCCGGCGCGGTGGCGTCGTAGGCGCCTTCGCCGCCTTGCTGCAGCAGCCACAGCAGCAACCCGACCTGATCGTCGCGGTGGATCCAGCTCATCCACTGGCGGCCATCGCCCATGCGCCCGCCCATGCCGAAGCGGAAGGGCAGCAGCATCCGCGCCAGCGCGCCGCCGTCGCGGCCCAGCACCACGCCGGTGCGGACCAGGCTGGTGCGCACGCCCAGGTCCTGCGCGCGCAGCGCTTCCGCCTCCCAGTCGCGGCAGAGCTGGGCGGCAAAGTCGTCGCCCGGCGTGCTGGTTTCGTCCAGGACCTCGTCGCCGCGGTCGCCGTAGTAGCCGATCGCCGAGCCGGAGATCAGGCAGCCCGGGCGCTGCGCGGCGTCGAGTCCGCTCATCCAGTCGATCAGGGCGCGGGTGGTGCCGATGCGCGAGGTGCGGAAGCGGCGCTTGCGGGTGGCGCTCCAGCGGCCTTCGGTCAGCGGTTCGCCGGCGAGATTGATCACCGCATCGGCGGGTGCGGCGTGCTGCAGATCGTCCAGCACCTGCACCGCCGGCAACAGGCGCGCCGCGCGTACGGGGTCGCGGGTCAGCACGCTGACCCGGTGCCCGGCGTCGAGCAGGGCCGGGCACAGCGCGCGGCCGATGAATCCGGTGCCTCCGGTAACGAGCACGTGCATGCAGGGGGTCGCTTGCGCCAAGGGAGCCGCAGTGTAGGTGCGCCGGGCATGGCGGAAGAGTGAACGCCGGGGGTGTCGGTGCCGCGGCGTTGTGTTTCGCGACGCCTGCACGGGCGAGGCGGCACGCTGCGCGTGCGCCGCCGCCACGTGGCCAACGGAAACTCCTGTTCGTGATGTCCGCTCCATGATCCGACCATCGAGGTTCGCTTGCCCGCCGTGGCTTCGCCGCGGCGTCGGTCTGCTGCTGGCCGCGCTGCCGGCCAGTGCCGCGGCCACGGCCGCGCCAGCGCCGGCCGACCAGGCCAGCGCGGCTTGCCTGGCCGCACTGCTGGAGCGGCTCGGTTGGCACATCGGCACGACCAGCGCGGCGCAGCCGCAGATCGCCGCCGGCGCACCCTGCGAACGCGGTTCACTGGCCGAGGCGCAGGCGCACGGCGATCTGCAGGCGGCCTTGCCCGCGGCTTGGAACGACGCGCAACGGCAGCAGGCCTTGCGTGCCTTGCTGGACACGCCGGCCACGCAGTGCGGCTACTTCCTGCAACTGGGGGCGGCCACCACGCGCGCGGTCGCACGCCTGCAGGCCAATCCCGGCTACCGTTTCTCGGCGCTGCAACTGGGCTGGATCGGCTTCGGCCTGCGCGGCGCGCAGGCGCAGGGCTGGGAACGCTTCCGCAGCTTCGGCCGCGGCTATCGCCCGGCCGGCGGCAATGCGCAGGCGATCGAGGCGTTCTACAGCGGCCATGTGCGTTCGGAATGCGGCGTCGGCCGGCAGATCGCGCAACTGGCCACACAGCGCGAACTGTATGGCGACACGGCGTTCGATCGTGCGTTCAGCGCCGACGAGCTGTCGATCGGCACCTTCCTGACCCTGCACGACACCGATAGCATCCTGCTCGGCGCGCACGCTGGCGATTTCTTCGCCGACGGCAAGGCAGTCAGGACCGCGCAGCGCGGCCGTGCGGCCTTCCTCGGTGCGCCCGGCTACATCGTGCACGTGTTCGAGCGCCGCTACCTGGACGACATCAACAACCAGGCCGAGAACTTCGTGGTCGCCGCGGTCAGCGCCGAGGCCGCTACGGCATTGCGTGCGCACGGTGGCTTCGCCTACTACGACGCCCAGAACCGCCGCATCTGGGAGCTGGCGCGGGCGCTGCGCGGCCCGGGGCGGGAGCGCTTCGAGCGCTTGCTGTACGCGCGCGACCGGGCACTGCGCGCACGCCTGGATCCGGCGCAGCAGGCGGTGCTCGCGCAACTCGACGCCTTGCTCGACGATCCGTTCTACCGTGGCTTCGCGGTCTACGTGCATCCCAAGGGCGTCAAGCCGATCGGGTATCACGTGGTGCGGCTGCTGGATCGCAATCCGCGCACGCCGTTCGCGATCGAGCTGACCCTGCATAACCTGCACACCACGCTGTACCAGCGCTGGCGCGACCTGCAACTGTACGACTGTGCGCAAACGCCGCCGCCGGCACCTGCCGCCGCATCGGCGCCTTAGCTGCGCGTCACGTCGGCATCGCCGCTTCGTGAGACCCTAACCCTCCTTTTTTCGAACCGGGAACGACGCATGGAACTGGGACTTGTAGGCTTGGGCCGGATGGGCGCCAACATGGCCGAGCGGCTGGTGCGCGGCGGGCATCGCGTGGTCGGTTTCGACCTGGGCGAGGCCGCGCGCAGCGCGGCGCAGCAGCGCGGGGTCGACGCGGTCGACAGCATGGCCGCGCTGATCGCGGCGCTGCCGGCACCGCGCGCGGTGTGGCTGATGGTGCCGGCCGGCAAGGTCGTCGACGACACCCTGGCGGCGTTGCTGCCGTTGCTCGGCAAGGGCGACGTGGTGATCGACGGCGGCAATTCCTACTACAAGGATTCGATGCGCCGCGCCGGCGAACTCGCCGCGCACGGCATCGCCTATGTCGACTGCGGCACCAGCGGCGGCGTGTGGGGCCTGCGCGAGGGCTACAGCCTGATGATCGGCGGCGACACCGCCGCGGTGCAGCGCTTGCACGACGTGTTCGCGACCCTGGCGCCGGCTGCCGATGCCGGTTGGGGACACGTCGGCCCCAGCGGTGCCGGCCACTTCACCAAGATGGTCCACAACGGCATCGAGTACGGAATGATGCAGGCCTATGCCGAAGGCTTCGCGCTGATGGGGCGCAAGCAGGAGTTCGCGCTGGACCTGCACCAGGTGGCCGAGGTCTGGCGCCAGGGCAGCGTGGTGCGTTCGTGGCTGCTGGACCTGTGCGCCGATGCGCTGGGCGAGAATCCGACCCTGGCCGGCATCGCGCCGTTCGTCCAGGACTCCGGCGAGGGCCGCTGGACCGTGGCCGAGGCGATCGACCTGGACGTGCCGGCGCCGGTGATCACCCTCTCGCTGCTGGAGCGGCTGCGCTCGCGCGACGACGATTCGTTCGCCGACAAGTTGCTGGCGGCGATGCGCAACCAGTTCGGCGGCCATGCGATCAAGCACGAGGGCGGCGACGCGCCCGCGCCGGGCGGTACGCGCCCGGCCTGAGGCCCGGCGCTCAATCCAGCGTGACGCTGCAGCCGGAGGCGGCGCTGCGCACGCCTGCCTCCAGCAGCCGCATCACCGCCAGCGCCTGCGCCGCATCCACCGGCGCAGGCGCGCGACCCGCGATCGCCTCGCGAAAGGCCGCATAGCAGTCGCGGTAATCGCCGCGCGGCGCGGGCAGGGTCTGGACGGCGTGGGTGCCGTCGGCGCCGACCAGGCGCAATTGGCCGGGCAGGGGATCCTCGCCCCAGCCGGGCGCGCCCGGCGCGACGCCCGCGCGCAATTGCGCTTCCTGCGTGTCCAGGCCGTGCTTGACGTAGCTGCCGCCGCTGCCGTGGACCGCAAAGCGCAGGCCGTTGGCGGCGACCAGCGAGCCGGCATGCAGCACCACCCGCAGCCGCGGATAGCGCAGCACTGCATGCACGTAATCCACGGTCTGCGCGCCGGGGCGTTGCAGCGCCAGATCGGCCTGCAACGCCTGCGGCGGCCCGAACAGTTGCAGGGCCTGATCGAGCAGATGCGGCCCCAGGTCGAACCACAGCCCCGAGCCGGGGAGTGCGTGCTCGCGCCAGCGGTCGCCGACCTGCGGACGATGGCGGTCGAAGTGCGAATGGAACTCGGCGATCTCGCCCAGCGTGCCCGCCTCCAGCAAGGCGCGCACGCCCAGGAAGTCGCCGTCCCAGCGTCGGTTCTGGAACACGCTGACGATGCGGTCGGCGCGCTGCGCCTGGTCGAGCACCTGTTGCGCTTCGGCCACGTCCAGGGTGAATGGCTTGTCCACCAGCACGTGCTTGCCCTGGGCCAGGGCGGCCAGCGCCAGTGGCGCGTGGGTCTGGTTGGGCGTGGCGATCACCACCGCATCGATCCGCGGATCGGCGAAGGCCTGCGCCGCATCGGCGACCACGTGCGCCTGTGGCCAGGCCGCATGCACCACCTCGGCCTGGCGCGAGACCACGGTGTGCAGGTGCAGGCCGGGCGTGTGTGCGATCAGCGGCGCATGGAAGGTGCGGCCGACGTAGCCGAAGCCGAGCAGGGCGAGATTGAAGTCGGACATGGGCGCAGGCGGCAGCGGCGGGACGCCAGTATCGCCTGGGCTGCGTGGGCGGATTGCGCATTCACGCTGCGGCGATTCTTCGGTCACGCCGCCTGTACGACGGCCTGGCGGAGACTGCGCGCACATTCAGCGGAGGAAGACACGATGAAGACGATCAATGCACGCACCCTGCTTGGCGCCACCCTGGTGGCCGGTTTCGCGTTCGGCGCGGGTCAGGCGTTCGCAGCCGGCCAGGCCGCCAGCGCCAAGGACCACGGCACCATGGGCCAGCAGGACACGATGCAGCACGACACCATGGCCCATGACACGACTCGCCACGACTCCAAGGAGCCGGTCACCGACACCTGGATCACCACCAAGGTGAAGGCCGATCTGCTGGCCACCAAGAACGTGTCGGGCACCGAGATCAAGGTCGACACCGTCAACGGCACGGTCAAGCTGTCCGGCGCGGTCGCGACCAAGGCCGAGAAGGACAAGGCCGTGGCGGTCGCCAAGAAGATCGACGGGGTCAAGAAGGTGGATGCGGCCGACCTGAAGGTCAGCGCCGCCGCCAAGAAGTAAGCATTGCGATCCGCCGCCGCGGGTGGGGATGCGACGAGGCGCCCCACCCGCGACAGCCGGTCTGCGACGCACCCTGCGGGGTGCGTTTTTTTTGGGGGGGGCAAATTCGCGACGGAAATCGCATTTCGCGTCGCATTGACACCCGCTCAGACATCATGCCTTCATGTTCGTCAACGGATCACGCGCGATGTTGGAGACCCAACCCCACCCGGCTGCGGGGCACGCGGCCGCGGCTGCCGAGGCGCTGGGCGCCGCGTTGTCCGGCCATGGCGCGCAGCCGTCACTGCTGCTGCCGGCGGTGCGCCGGCTGGAAGCGCAGTTGAGCATGCTGTTGACCACGTTTCACGACGACACCGGGTTCTGGCCGGCGTTCTCCGTGCTGATGCAGGAACTGGATCAGGGCCTGAGCCAATCCGAGCGCCGGCGCCTGCGCAGCCACGCCGATTTCCTGCTGGTCCGCGCCGGCATGCCGGCCTGGACCCTGATCGGCGCCACCGCCGGTTCCATTCCGCCCCCGGCGCGCCGGCCCTGAGCGCGGCGCGCGCGTGGCACTCCCGCGGGGGGCCGCAGGCCGCCCGTTTCGTCGTGCGCGCGGCCTGGGATAGAGTCCTTGCAGGTACCGCGATCGGGGTGTCGCGCTTCCGCTGAACAATTCATCTGCTGCCGGGGAAGATGGGCGACAATGCGCGCCCGCGATGGCCGCAGCCGTTCCTTCTTTTGACGCACCAGCTATGCAGACCATCGCCAAACACGATGCTTGGGACCGCTGGCGGCTGCCGTTGCTGGCGCTGGCCGTCGTCCTGATCGTCATCCTGCCCTCGCTGCTGCTGCGGCAGATGAATGCCAGCACCCTGCGTGCGGCGGACTGGGTCGGCCACAGCCAGGAAGTGACCGCCACCTTGAACGCGATGGAAGCGGACATGCGCGACATGGAGTCGGCGGCGATGGCGATGTCGCACGGCGTGCAGTCGCCGATCCTGACCGCGCGCCTGCAGCAGGCGCGCAACTCGATGCAGCCGACGCTGGCGCACCTGGCCGAGCTGACCCGCGACAACCCGGACCAGCAGATCCGCGTCGGCCGCCTGCAGAGCACGCTGGAGCGGCGCGGCCTGATCGCCGAGCGGATCGCGCAGACCCGCGATCCGGAGCGGATCCGCGCGCTGATCCAGGACATGACCTCCGACAATCCAGTGCGCGGCCTGATCGCCGAGCTGCAGCGGCGCGAGGACGAACTGCTGAGCGAGCGGACCGCCGACGCCGAGCAGCGCCGCATGCTCGCCTCGATGATGAGCTGGACCTCGCTGGTGGTGCAGCTGTTGTTGCTGGGCCTGGTGATCTGGCTGTTGCAACGGCAGATCGGCCGGCGCCTGGATGCCGAGCGCCACATGCTGCGCGCCAACGGCCGCGCCGCGGCGGTGCTGCAGACCGTGCGCGAGCCGATCGTGCTGCTCGACAACGGGCAGCGGATGCTGATGCACAACACCGCCTTCGCCGAACTGTACGGCATGGACCTGGCGGATCCGCCGAAGCTGCTCGCCGACGTCGGCGACGGCGTCTGGCAGGATCCGGTGATCGTGCAGCGCTTGGCCGACGTGCTGCTGCGCGGACGCGAATTGTGGGATTTCGAGCACGAACAACTTGGCGCGGACGGCGTACCAAGGACCATGCTGCTGAATGCGCGGCGCATGCCGCTGCCGGACAGCGAGGACGAAGTGGTCTTGATGACGGTCAGCGACATCACCCTGCAGAAAACCGCGCAACAGCGCATCCAGGAGCTGAACCGGCAACTGGAGGGCAAGATCGAGCAGGTGTCCGAAGTCAATCGTGAACTGGAGGCGTTCAGCTACTCGGTCTCGCACGACCTGCGCGCGCCGCTGCGCCATGTCGCCGGCTTCGCCGACAAGCTGGTTCGCCATCTGGGCGATGGCGCCGACGAGAAGAGCCGCCACTACCTGGAGGTGATCGGCACCTCGGCGCGGCGCATGGCTTCGCTGATCGACGACCTGCTGGTGTACTCGCGCCTTGGCCGCAGTGCGCTGCGCCTGCAGGCGGTGGACATGCAGTCGCTGGTGGCGGAGACGCGTTCGGTGCTCGACGCCAACTACCAGTCCGACCATGGCGACAGCGGGCATCGCATCGAATGGAGCATCGCGCCGTTGCCGATCCTGGTCGCCGACGAGAACATGATGCGCCAGCTGTGGCTGAACCTGCTCGGCAATGCGGTCAAGTACAGCGCCAAGCGCGAGGTCGCGCAGATCGAGGTCGGCTACCAGGTGCAGCCGGACGGCAGCCATCACTTCAGCGTGCGCGACAATGGCGCAGGCTTCGACATGACCTATGCGGCCAAGCTGTTCGGCGTGTTCCAGCGCCTGCACAAGGCCAGCGAGTATTCCGGCACCGGTATCGGCCTGGCCAGCGTGCGCCGCGTGCTGACCCGCCATGGCGGCCATATCTGGGCCGAGTCCGCCCCCGACCAGGGCGCCACCTTCCATTTCGTCTTGCCCCCGGCGCCCGAAGCGCCCACTACCGAGTTCATCGCATGACCGCCATCCGCACCATCCTGCTTGCCGAAGACAGCCCCGCCGATGCCGAAATGGCGGTGGATGCGTTGCGCGACGCGCGTCTGGCCAATCCCATCGTGCACGTCGAGGACGGCGTGGAGGCGATGGACTACCTGCTGCGCCGCGGCGCCTATGCCGACCGCGAGGAAGGCCTGCCGGCCGTGCTGCTGCTGGACATCAAGATGCCGCGCATGGACGGCCTGGAAGTGCTCAAGCTGGTGCGCAGCGAGGAGTCGCTCAAGCGCCTGCCGGTGGTGATCCTGTCGTCCTCGCGCGAGGAAAGCGACCTGGCCCGCAGCTGGGACCTGGGCGTGAACGCATATGTGGTCAAGCCGGTGGACGTGGACCAGTTCTTCACCGCGGTGAAGACCCTGGGCACCTTCTGGGCGCTGATCAACCAGGCGCCGGACAAAGAGTAAGCGCGCATGCCCACCACCGGCCCCAGGCTTGGCCCGATCCGGATCCTCATGGTCGAGGATTCGCCGGAGGATGCCGAGCTGCTGTCCGACCAGTTGCTGGACGCCGGCCTGGAGGCGACCTTCCGCCGCGTGGAAAGCGAGCCGACCCTGCGCGAGGCGCTGGGCGAGTTCGCCCCGGACATCGTGCTGTCGGACCTGAGCATGCCCGGGTTCTCCGGGCACGAGGCGCTGCGGGTGGTACGCGAGGACGGCAACGCCGTGCCCTTCATCTTCGTCTCCGGCACCATCGGCGAGGAGACCGCGGTGGAGGCGCTGCGCGACGGCGCCAACGACTACATCATCAAGCACAACCCGACCCGCCTGCCGTCGGCGGTGGCGCGGGCGATCCGCGAGGCCCGCACCGAGCGCGAGCGGCAGCGGGTGGAGCGCGAACTGATGCGCGCGCAGCGGCTGGAGAGCCTGGCCCTGCTCGCCGCCGGGCTCAGCCACGACCTGCGCAACATCCTGCAGCCGCTGCTGATCGTGCCGGAACTGATCGTCGGTCGCAGCGACGATCCGCAACTGCGGCACCTGGCCGACGTCATCGCCGAGTGCGGCCGGCGCGGCCACGAAATGGCCGAGTCGATGCTCTCGTTCGTGCGCGGCTCGCGCACGCCCAGCGAGCCGGTGCGCATCGCCGAACTGTTCCAGGCGGTGCAGATGCTGCTCAAGAGCAGCCTCCCGGAGCGAGTGACGCTGCAGGCGGACGTGGCCGATCCGGGGCTGTCGATCGAAGCCAACTACACCGAACTGCAGCAGTGCCTGCTCAACCTCGGCCTCAACGCGATCCAGGCGATGCCCGACGGCGGCCAGCTGAGCTTCTCGGCGGCGCCGGCGATCGGCGCCGACGGCAGCGAGCAGGTGCGCATCCTGGTCCGCGACAGCGGCATGGGCATGGATGCGGAGACCCAGGCGCGGCTGTTCAGTCCCTTCTTCACCACCAAGCCGGACGGTACCGGCCTGGGCCTGATCTCGTGCAAGCGCATCGTCGAAAGCTACGGCGGCCGGATCGGCGTGGACAGCACGCCGGGCCAGGGCACCTGCTTCGAAATGCTGATCCCGCTGCGCGCGCCGGTGCCGTCGTTCGAGCCGGAGCCGTCGCTGCCGATGGGCAAGGGCCAGCGCGTGCTGCTGGTCGACGGCGAGGCCACGCGGCTGTCGCTGCTCGGCAATGCGCTGTCCAGCCAGGGCTACCGTCCGCAGTTGGCGTCCGACGGCGCCGCCGCGCTGCGCGACGTCGAAGAGCACGGTCTGCCGGACCTGGTGATCGTCGACAGCGACATCATCCTGCTGTCGGCGGTACGCCTGCTGCTGGCGCTGCAGGACCTGGGCTACCAGGGCCCGGCGATCGTGCTCGAGGACACCGGCACCAACCTGGAGCGCGACCACTTCCCCGCCGACATCGCCGTGCACGTCCTGCGCAAGCCGCTGGAAATGCAGCGCGTGTTCCGGGCTGTGGCGCATGCCCTTGAGAGTGGTTGAGGCGCTGGGAATGGGGATTGGGGGAATCGGGAATGGGAAAGGCAAAAGCCAAAGCCGATGCTCATTGCTGCATGGCGACCGTATCTCCAGTGCCAGCTGCGCGATGACGTGACTCGTTTATCTGGAGTCACCGAGAGAGGCAAAGCTCACCGGATCCGATAAGTGCAGCTTGGAACGCAAGGGCAACGGATGACGCCTCAGCGGCCATCATGTCTCAGCGCAGCTCCGCGATCCGGCTGTTCCGATTCCCCATTCCCGAT
>NZ_NMPP01000070.1:0-5575 GCF_009192885.1 Xanthomonas sp. LMG 12462
GAGGAAACCGGACCCCCTCCCCCGCCGGGAGAGGGGTTGGGGTGAGGGTACGGCGCGCAGCCCCCGGGTGGCATGTCGCCGCGGGGTCGGTTTGGTTTTTTCCAGGCGCAATAAAAAATCCCCGTCCTAGTGGGACGGGGATTTGGGGTAAAGCCCCTGGCGATGACCTACTCTCGCATGGCTTGAGCCACACTACCATCGGCGCAGCTGCGTTTCACTTCCGAGTTCGGGATGGGATCGGGTGGTTCCACAGCGCTAATTTCACCAGGGAGACGGTTGGAGTGTCGCCGCGTGCGTGTACTCGGTTGTTGGACCGAGGACGGCAGGGCGCCAGCCTCTCATGGGGTGTGATGTAGCGAGCGAGTGAGAGCGATCGACGTGTGTCGCGCTAAGGGATGCTTATGAGGAAGCATCTTGAGGTTATATGGTCAAGCCGCACGGATCATTAGTATCAGTTAGCTCAATGCATTGCTGCACTTACACACCTGACCTATCAACCACGTAGTCTACATGGTTCCTTTAGGGGACTTGTGTCCCGGGAGATCTCATCTTGAGGCGCGCTTCCCGCTTAGATGCTTTCAGCGGTTATCGCTTCCGAACATAGCTACCCGGCAATGCCACTGGCGTGACAACCGGAACACCAGAGGTTCGTCCACTCCGGTCCTCTCGTACTAGGAGCAGCCCCTCTCAAATCTCCAACGCCCATGGCAGATAGGGACCGAACTGTCTCACGACGTTCTGAACCCAGCTCGCGTACCACTTTAAATGGCGAACAGCCATACCCTTGGGACCGACTACAGCCCCAGGATGTGATGAGCCGACATCGAGGTGCCAAACACCGCCGTCGATATGAACTCTTGGGCGGTATCAGCCTGTTATCCCCGGAGTACCTTTTATCCGTTGAGCGATGGCCCTTCCATACAGAACCACCGGATCACTAAGACCTACTTTCGTACCTGCTTGATCCGTCGATCTTGCAGTCAAGCACGCTTATGCCTTTGCACACAGTGCGCGATGTCCGACCGCGCTGAGCGTACCTTCGTGCTCCTCCGTTACTCTTTAGGAGGAGACCGCCCCAGTCAAACTACCCACCATACACGGTCCCCGATCCGGATTACGGACCTAGGTTAGAACGTCAAGCACGACAGGGTGGTATTTCAAGGATGGCTCCACTGCAGCTAGCGCCACAGTTTCATAGCCTCCCACCTATCCTACACAGACGAACTCAACGTTCAGTGTAAAGCTATAGTAAAGGTTCACGGGGTCTTTCCGTCTTGCCACGGGAACGCTGCATCTTCACAGCGATTTCAATTTCACTGAGTCTCGGGTGGAGACAGCGCCGCTGTCGTTACGCCATTCGTGCAGGTCGGAACTTACCCGACAAGGAATTTCGCTACCTTAGGACCGTTATAGTTACGGCCGCCGTTTACTGGGGCTTCGATCAAGAGCTTCGCCTTGCGGCTGACCCCATCAATTAACCTTCCAGCACCGGGCAGGCGTCACACCCTATACGTCCACTTTCGTGTTTGCAGAGTGCTGTGTTTTTGATAAACAGTCGCAGCGGCCTGGTTTCTGCGACCCTCTTCAGCTATAGCTCGCACGAGCCACCAAAAAGGGTGCACCTTCTCCCGAAGTTACGGTGCCATGTTGCCTAGTTCCTTCACCCGAGTTCTCTCAAGCGCCTGAGAATTCTCATCCTACCCACCTGTGTCGGTTTACGGTACGGTCTGCGTAAGCTGAAGCTTAGGAGCTTTTCCTGGAAGCGTGGTATCAGTGACTTCGTCTAAAAGACTCGTCTCGGTGCTCGGTCTTAAAGGATCCCGGATTTGCCAAAGATCCAAACCTACCGCCTTTCCCCGGGACAACCAACGCCCGGTACACCTAACCTTCTCCGTCCCTCCATCGCACTTACGCGAGGTGCAGGAATATTAACCTGCTTCCCATCGACTACGGCTTTCGCCCTCGCCTTAGGGGCCGACTCACCCTGCGCCGATTAACGTTGCGCAAGGAAACCTTGGGCTTTCGGCGTGCGGGTTTTTCACCCGCATTGTCGTTACTCATGTCAGCATTCGCACTTCCGATACCTCCAGCAGACTTCTCAATCCACCTTCGCAGGCTTACGGAACGCTCCTCTACCGCGCATCGCTTATCGCGATGCACCCCAAGCTTCGGTTCACTGCTTAGCCCCGTTAAATCTTCCGCGCAGACCGACTCGACCAGTGAGCTATTACGCTTTCTTTAAAGGGTGGCTGCTTCTAAGCCAACCTCCTGGCTGTCTATGCCTTTCCACATCGTTTTCCACTTAGCAGTGAATTTGGGACCTTAGCTGTGGGTCTGGGTTGTTTCCCTTTTCACGACGGACGTTAGCACCCGCCGTGTGTCTCCCATACAGTCCGTCTCGGTATTCGGAGTTTGCAATGGTTTGGTAAGTCGCGATGACCCCCTAGCCATAACAGTGCTCTACCCCCGAGAGGATACATATGAGGCGCTACCTAAATAGCTTTCGAGGAGAACCAGCTATCTCCGGGTTCGATTAGCTTTTCACTCCTAATCACACCTCATCCCCTACCTTTGCAACGGGAGTGGGTTCGGGCCTCCAGTCAGTGTTACCTGACCTTCACCCTGGGCATGACTAGATCACCCGGTTTCGGGTCTACTGCCCGCGACTATGCGCCCTTATCAGACTCGGTTTCCCTTCGCCTCCCCTATACGGTTAAGCTTGCCACGAACAGTAAGTCGCTGACCCATTATACAAAAGGTACGCAGTCACTCTTGCGAGCTCCTACTGCTTGTACGCACACGGTTTCAGGATCTATTTCACTCCCCTCTCCGGGGTTCTTTTCGCCTTTCCCTCACGGTACTGGTTCACTATCGGTCGGTCAGGAGTATTTAGCCTTGGAGGATGGTCCCCCCATGTTCAGACAGGGTTTCACGTGCCCCGCCCTACTCGTCTTCACTGGCATGGCCCTTTCAAATACAGGGCTATCACCTTCTATGGCCAACCTTTCCAGGTTGTTTTTCTAAAACCATACCAGCTTAAGGGCTAGTCCCCGTTCGCTCGTCACTACTTAGGGAATCTCGGTTGATTTCTTTTCCTCCGGTTACTTAGATATTTCAGTTCACCGGGTTCGCTTCCAGCAGCTATGTATTCACTGCAGGATACTGCCGAAGCAGTGGGTTTCCCCATTCGGACATTGCCGGATCAAAGCTTGTTGCCAGCTCCCCGACACTTTTCGCAGGCTGCCACGTCCTTCATCGCCTCTGACCGCCAAGGCATCCACCGTGTGCGCTTATTCGCTTGACCATATAACCTCAAGTTGCCTCAAGGTCATATTCAGTCCAGGGGTACAAAGCCTGGACGCGAACTATAACGACTCAATTTCTAGGGACTCGAGGTCCCCGCCTTAGCCACAACGACACGTCGAGAAGTGTGTTCTCAAACGCTCGCTACATCACAAATTATTAAAGAACAACGCTACGGCCTCAACGCCGAGCATCTAAATTCTTAGTGTGCGATACATTCAGAGTGGTGGGTCTGGGAGGACTCGAACCACCGACCTCACCCTTATCAGGGGTGCGCTCTAACCACCTGAGCTACAGACCCAAAGTCTTCGTCAGTGGTGGAGCCAGTCGGGATCGAACCGACGACCCCCTGCTTGCAAAGCAGGTGCTCTCCCAGCTGAGCTATGGCCCCGGTATTTCGGGGTGCTCCGCCCTGTGGCGGAACTCTCTGAATGCAGGTTACTTGTGAGGACGCCTGACAGATGAAGCTGTCATGCTCAAAAGGAGGTGATCCAGCCGCACCTTCCGATACGGCTACCTTGTTACGACTTCACCCCAGTCATCGGCCACACCGTGGCAAGCGCCCTCCCGAAGGTTAAGCTACCTGCTTCTGGTGCAACAAACTCCCATGGTGTGACGGGCGGTGTGTACAAGGCCCGGGAACGTATTCACCGCAGCAATGCTGATCTGCGATTACTAGCGATTCCGACTTCATGGAGTCGAGTTGCAGACTCCAATCCGGACTGAGATAGGGTTTCTGGGATTGGCTTACCGTCGCCGGCTTGCAGCCCTCTGTCCCTACCATTGTAGTACGTGTGTAGCCCTGGTCGTAAGGGCCATGATGACTTGACGTCATCCCCACCTTCCTCCGGTTTGTCACCGGCGGTCTCCTTAGAGTTCCCACCATTACGTGCTGGCAACTAAGGACAAGGGTTGCGCTCGTTGCGGGACTTAACCCAACATCTCACGACACGAGCTGACGACAGCCATGCAGCACCTGTCTCACGGTTCCCGAAGGCACCAATCCATCTCTGGAAAGTTCCGTGGATGTCAAGACCAGGTAAGGTTCTTCGCGTTGCATCGAATTAAACCACATACTCCACCGCTTGTGCGGGCCCCCGTCAATTCCTTTGAGTTTCAGTCTTGCGACCGTACTCCCCAGGCGGCGAACTTAACGCGTTAGCTTCGATACTGCGTGCCAAGTTGCACCCAACATCCAGTTCGCATCGTTTAGGGCGTGGACTACCAGGGTATCTAATCCTGTTTGCTCCCCACGCTTTCGTGCCTCAGTGTCAGTGTTGGTCCAGATGGCCGCCTTCGCCACAGATGTTCCTCCCGATCTCTACGCATTTCACTGCTACACCGGGAATTCCGCCATCCTCTACCACACTCTAGTTGCCCAGTATCCACTGCAATTCCCAGGTTGAGCCCAGGGCTTTCACAACGGACTTAAACAACCACCTACGCACGCTTTACGCCCAGTAATTCCGAGTAACGCTTGCACCCTTCGTATTACCGCGGCTGCTGGCACGAAGTTAGCCGGTGCTTATTCTTTGGGTACCGTCAGAACAATCGGGTATTAACCGACTGCTTTTCTTTCCCAACAAAAGGGCTTTACAACCCGAAGGCCTTCTTCACCCACGCGGCATGGCTGGATCAGGCTTGCGCCCATTGTCCAATATTCCCCACTGCTGCCTCCCGTAGGAGTCTGGACCGTGTCTCAGTTCCAGTGTGGCTGATCATCCTCTCAGACCAGCTACGGATCGTCGCCTTGGTGGGCCTTTACCCCGCCAACTAGCTAATCCGACATCGGCTCATCTATCCGCGCGAAGCCCGAAGGTCCTCCGCTTTCACCCTAAGGTCGTATGCGGTATTAGCGTAAGTTTCCCTACGTTATCCCCCACGAAAAGGTAGATTCCGATGTATTCCTCACCCGTCCGCCACTCGCCACCCAGAGAGCAAGCTCTCCTGTGCTGCCGTTCGACTTGCATGTGTTAGGCCTGCCGCCAGCGTTCACTCTGAGCCAGGATCAAACTCTTCACTTAAAACTACATGCCCGAAGGCAAAAGCTTTGATATGCAGAGTTCAAACCAAGCTACGTATCGCTTGCAAAGCAATTGATTTGTTGCTCTTGATTCGAACGTCTGCAAGATGGACATACTTCCATCTGCAGGCGTCCTCACAAGTTACCTGCGCACACTGTCAAAGAACTTCGGGGCCGGCCTCAGCGCCTTTCCCTTTTTCGCCCCGACGTTTCCGTCCGAGTGAGCCGCCCATTATAGCGGGCTTTTTG
>NZ_NMPP01000071.1:0-33960 GCF_009192885.1 Xanthomonas sp. LMG 12462
GCCGGCGCCGTAGCGCTGCAGCAGCGCACTGCCCACCGCGAAACGCAGACCGGAGCCGACCGCACCGCCGGCCATCGCCAGCAGCAATTGCTGCCACCACAGGGTCAGGTTCATGCGCGCCTCCGCGAAACGAACGCGGGAGCGGCAGCAGAAAAACGAGAAGGAACGGGCATCGGATTCTCCACAAGGACGATGCCGGGGCGCACGCCTGCCACCCCGGCGGGGGTTGGGCAGGCATCATCAGCGCGCAATGCTGCGGGCGGTTCGAGGAGGAATGCCATCTCCTGTACGCCGATTATGAAGCCGATCGCCCGGCCTTGTCAGCCCGCGCCTGCTCGCGCGCGGCGCGCAGGCGATCCAGCTTGTCCTTGAGCTTGATCTCCAGGCCGCGTTCCACCGGCCGGTAGTAGACGCGCTCGCCCATCGCATCGGGAAAGCCGGTCTGGTCCAGGGCGATGCCGCCCTCGGCATCGTGGTCGTACTGGTAGTCGGCGCCGTAGCCCAGGGTCTTCATCAGCTTGGTCGGCGCGTTGCGCAGATGCAGCGGCACCTCCTGGGTGCCGGTCTCGCGCACTTCGGCCTTGGCCTGGTTGAACGCGGCATAGCCGGCATTCGACTTGGCGGTGCTGGCCAGGTACAGCACCAGTTGCGCGAAGGCCAGTTCGCCTTCGGGGCTGCCCAGGCGCTCGTAGATATCCCAGGCTTCCAGCGCCATCGACTGCGCGCGCGGATCGGCCAGGCCGATGTCCTCGATCGCCATGCGGGTCAGCCGCCGCGCCAGGTAGGACGGATCGCAGCCGCCATCGAGCATGCGCGTGAGCCAATACAGCGCCGCGTCCGGATTGGAGCTGCGCACCGACTTGTGCAGCGCCGAGATCTGGTCGTAGAACTGCTCGCCGCCCTTGTCGAAGCGGCGGGTGCGGTCGGCCAGCACCTGCTGCAGGGTC
This sequence comes from Xanthomonas sp. LMG 12462, assembly GCF_009192885.1. NCBI lineage: Bacteria > Pseudomonadati > Pseudomonadota > Gammaproteobacteria > Lysobacterales > Lysobacteraceae > Xanthomonas > Xanthomonas sp. LMG 12462. Next base: position 948 of record NZ_NMPP01000071.1, read on the forward strand.
TGCGCGGTGATCTCGCCGCCCTCGTCCTGGGCCAGTTCGGCGGCGATTTCCAGCAGCGTCAGCGCGCGCCGCACGTCGCCATCGGCGGCGCCGGCGATCTCCAGCAGCGCCGCATCGGACACCCGCAACGGCTCGGCGCCGAGCCCGCGTTCGGAATCGTGCAGCGCCCGCTGCAGCGCCTCGGCGATGTCCTGCGGCGACACCGCCTCCAGCACGTGCACGCGGCAGCGCGACAGCAGCGCCGAATTCAGCTCGAACGAGGGATTCTCGGTGGTGGCGCCGACGAACAGGATGGTGCCGCGTTCGATATGCGGCAGGAACGCGTCCTGCTGCGCCTTGTTGAAGCGATGTACCTCGTCGACGAACAGCACGGTGCGGCGGCCATCGGCGAAACGCTGCGCGGCCTCGGCCAGCACCAGCCGCACCTCCGGCAGGCCGGACAGCACCGCCGAGATCGCCTTGAACTCGGCCTCGGCGTACTGCGCCAGCAGCAGCGCCAGGGTGGTCTTGCCGCAGCCCGGCGGCCCCCACAGGATCATCGAATGCACCCGGCCGGACGCGACCGCGCGGCGCAGCGCACTGGTCGGCGCCAGCAGGCGCTTCTGCCCGACCATCTCGTCGAGCGTGCGCGGGCGCATGCGCTCGGCCAGCGGGCGCATGGCCTCGCGGTCGACGCTCAACAGGTCGGGGGTATCGGAAGCGAAGGGTCTGCGTTTGGCCATCTGCCCATTCTATCGCCGCGGCCCGTGGACGCCTTGCCGCAATCCTGCGTGGCACCGACGCCAGCGCTAGAATCGCGGCGCCTCCCTGCCCGGCCGACCCCGCCATGAGCCACCACGACACCCTGGACGCGTTCACCCATCAGCACGACTTCCTCGGCATGCGCCACGAGCGCAATGCGCGCCGGACCTGGTCGGTGGTGGCGCTGACCGCCGCGATGATGCTCGTGGAGATCGTCGCCGGCTGGTGGACCGGCTCGATGGCGCTGCTGGCAGACGGCCTGCACATGGCCACCCATGCCGGCGCGCTGTCGCTGGCCGGCTTCGCCTACTGGTTCGCGCGCCGGCACCGGCACAACCCGCGCTTCAGCTTCGGCACCGGCAAGGTCGGCGACCTGGCGGGCTTTTCCAGCGCGCTGATCCTGGCGCTGATCGCCCTGGGCATCGGCGTGGAGTCGGCACTGCGCCTGGCGCAGCCGGTCCATATCGCCTACGACGAGGCCCTGTGGATCGCGGCACTGGGCCTGCTGGTGAACCTGCTCAGCGCCTGGATGCTGGGCGCCGACCACCATCACGATCATGGACACGGACACGGCGATCATCACGACCACGATCACGGCCATGCCCACGCCGCGCACCGGCATGACGACCACGATCATGCGCACGGTCACGACCATCCCCACCCTCACGATCACCACGGTCACGCGCACGCCCATGCCGCGCCCGCGCACAGCCACGACCGCCACGCGCACGCCGATCACAACCTGCGCTCGGCCTACATGCACGTGCTGGCCGACGCGCTGACCTCGGTGATGGCGATCGTCGCCCTGTTGCTGGCCAAGTACCTGGGCTGGACCTGGACCGATGCGTTGATGGGCATCGTCGGCGCCATCGTCATCGCCCGCTGGTCGCTGGCGCTGCTGCGCGACACCGGCGCGGTGCTGCTCGACGCCTCGGCGCCGGCGGCGCTGCAGGCGCAGATCCGCGACCGCCTGCAGCAGGACGACGAGCGCATCGCCGACCTGCACGTGTGGCGGGTCGGCCCCGGCCAGCATGCGGCGATCGTGTCGCTGGTGACGCACAAGCCGCGGCCGGCGGCGTTCTACCACGCGCGCCTGCAGGGCGTGGCCACGCTGGGCCACGTCAGCATCGAAGTGCAGGCCTGCCCCAACTGAGCGGAAAGGCCGCCGCGCACCGACCCGGCGCGCGGCGGCGGGGCGGCCGGCTCAGCGGTCGCCGACCACGTCCACGTCCTTGTCCGGGACGTAGCGGAAGGTGCCGGCGGCGAAGGCCGGATTGCGCTTCCAGTCGCTGAAGCTGATGTCGGTGCGCTGGCCGACCGGGTCGACCACTTCCATGCGCGCCAGGCCGTTGCGGTCGAAGCCGAGCTTGGCCATCTGGAAGCTGGCCTCGGTGTCCACCTTCGGGGTCATGGTCAGCCACTGCAGCCCGTCGCGGGCCACGGCCTCCTCGCTGACGTCGTACTGGCGGTCGAGCCGGCCCGGATCGATCAGCGCGGTCAGCGGGCTGTTCTGTTCCTCGCTGCCCTGCGCGCGCACCGTGGCCTGCTTCAGGTCCGGGTCGTAGACCCAGACCTTGCTGCCGTCGGCGACGATCAGCTGGGTATACGGCTTGCGGTACTCCCAGCGGAACAGGCGCGGCGCCGACAGCGCGACGCGGCCGCTGGAGCTTTCCTTCAGCGTGCCCTTGCCGTCGTAGACCTTCTGCGCGAACTGGCCGTCCAGGCCCTTCAGCCCGCGGGTGAAGGCGGTGAGGTCCTCGCGGGCGCCGGCGAAGGCGGAGCCGGCCAGCAGCGCGGTGGCGAGGACGGTGTAGCGGAGTGTGCGAAACATGCGGATGGGTTTCCGGATGGAGTGTGGGAAGTGTGACGCGCCGCGCCTGAATAGGCGATCAGAGGATGGCCGGCCGCGCCAGGTCTACGGCCCGGTCTGCATCCGGCTGAGGTCGCCGTACAGGATCTGGCCGCGGAAGCCGCGCCGCACCTGCTGGTACAGCTCGCGGAAGGCGGCGTAGTCCTGCGGCTGGCACAGCGCCGCCGGCCCGTGGATCGCGCGGCGGTGCAGCGTATGCGTGGCGGTCACGGTCTGCCCGTCGCGCACCCAGGTCGCGGCGTACTCGCCGGCGGCGTTGCGGAAATGCGTGTCGGCCGGAATCGCGATGATCGGCACGCTGTCCGGGAAGGTCAGCCGGTAGGTCTCGCTGCGCGCGTTGTCGTTGCAGTAGAACGGGGTCAGGTTGCGCTCGGCCGAGGCGGTGCTGTAGACCCCGCGCACCGAATCGGCGCCGGGCATCAACGGCAGGCTCATGCCACCGACTACGCCGAAGTCGACGTAGTCGTGGGCCTGGAAGCGGTAGGCGTAGCCGAACGGCCGGCTCAGGTCCTGCGGCGTGCCCTGCAGCAGCAACTCGCCGCTGCCGTCGAAGCCGGACGCGGCGACGATCGACTCCTCGATGCGGGTGCGGTTCTGCGCGTTGAGCTGCACGAACATCGTGCGCAGGCCGACCTCGCCGACGTCGCCGCTATCCAGCCGGGTGATGCCGCTGACGCCGCCGTCGGCGTCGAAGCGGTAGTCGGTCTCGGCCAGGTAGCGGTTGCGCTTGGCGTCGTCCGGCGGCGTGCGCGCTACGGTGCCGTCGGCCGTGTGCAGCACCGGCGCGCCCAGATCGCCGGCAGGCAACTGGCCGAAACGCGCGTATGGGCTGGTCGAATCCACGTACAGCTTGAACTCGGGCAGATAGGTGATGGCGTGGTTGAACCGGCCCAGCACCGGCACCTCCGGCAGGGTCGGCCCGCCCTGCGCGCCGATCAGCACCGGCGTACTGGCGATGCCCTTGGCCGCCAGCAGCGCTTCCAGCACCACGGTGTGGTCCTTGCAGTCGCCGTAGTGGTTGTCGAGGATGCTGTCGGCGCTGTTCGGCTGCAGCCCGCCGTTGCCCAGGTACACCGCCACGTAGCGGATGTTGCGCGCCACCCACTCGTACAGCGCCGCGGCCTGCGCGCGGCGATCGACGATGCCGGCGGTGATCTGCTCGGCGCGGGCGCGCACCTTGGGCGTGACCTGCGCGGCGGCGGCACTGCTGTGCTGGTAGGCCTGGGCCATCTGCGACCAGCGGCGGAAACTGCTGGCCATGATGGTCGGGCTGAATTCCCAGGTGGCCGCCGACCAGTTCTGGCTCTTCATCGGCTCGCGGCGGCTGTAGCGCCACTCCCAGCGGGCCTGTTCGCCGTCGATCGTCGGCGTATCGCTGCCCTGCACGCCGCGCGTGTACAGGTGCATCTGCAGGCGCCGCGGCGCCACCAGGGTCACCGTGGCGTCGTCGTACTGGGAGAACACGCTGAAGGTCTCCCACAGGCTGAAGTAGCCGGGGAAGTACGGCACGTTCTGGGTGCGCCGCACCCGGTACACCAGGCGCGCGCCGGGCATCAGGTTGGGGAACACCACCACCTTGACCTTGCGGTCGGCGTACATCGCCGCCGTCGCGCTGGAATAGCTCTCCTGGGTATAGATCTTGTCGGCCGGCACGTCGTGGCGCAGCCCGTCCGGCGTCAACGTGTAGGCGGCCAGCACCTCCAGCGTCTCCAGCTTCTCGCTGTAGCCCAGCCGCACCTGGCTGAACTGGTCGACGCCGGCCTTGGTCTTGAGCAGCAGCTCGTACTCGTCGGTCTCGACGCTGGTGGCGTCCTCGCGCACCTCGTAATCGGCGCGGTAGCGCACGTAGCTGTAGTTGTTGCTGACCACGGGGGCAGTCGCCGCGCCCGCGGTCTGGTCGGCATTGGAATGCGCGGCCGGCGCCGGTTGCGCGCCGGCGAGGCCGGACAGCGCCAGCAGCGCCGCGCCGAACAGCCAGCGCGAGGCGCGCGCAGGCCTCCGGTCAGGCAGACGCCGGCCACGGCCGGCGGACGGCGCGGTGCGCGTCACTTCGGCGGCGGCGGCGCCAGCACGCTGCGGTCGCCGTTGTGTTCGGGCGGGCTGACCACGCCGGCGGCTTCCATCGCCTCGATCAGCCGCGCGGCGCGGTTGTAGCCGATCTTCAGCCGCCGCTGCACGCCGGAGATCGAGGCGCGGCGGGTCTCGGTGACGATGCGCAGGGCCTCGTCGTACAGCGGGTCGGATTCGTCGCCGCCACCGCCGCCGGCTTCGGGCAGTCCGGTGGCGCCGATCACGGTGCCGTCGCCCATGGTCTGCACTTCGTCGAGCACGCCCTCGATGTAGTCGGCCGGGCCGCTGGCCTTGAGGTGCTCGACCACCCGGTGCACTTCCTCGTCGCTGACGAAGGCGCCGTGCACGCGGTCCGGCATCGCCGTGCCCGGCGGCAGGTACAGCATGTCGCCATGGCCCAGCAGGGTCTCGGCGCCGGACTGGTCGAGGATGGTGCGCGAGTCGATCTTGGAGCTGACCTGGAAGGCGATGCGGGTCGGGATATTGGCCTTGATCAGGCCGGTGATCACGTCCACCGACGGGCGCTGGGTGGCCAGGATCAGGTGGATGCCGGCGGCGCGGGCCTTCTGCGCCAGGCGCGCGATCAGCTCTTCGACCTTCTTGCCGACGATCATCATCATGTCGGCGAATTCGTCGATGAAGATGACGATGAACGGCAGTGTGTCCAACGGCCTCGGCGCCTCGGCCAGGTCCGGGTTGGGCTTGAACAGCGGGTCCATCAGCGGCTGCCCGGCGTCCTGCGCATCCTTGACCTTCTTGTTGAAGCCGGCCAGGTTGCGCACGCCGACCGCGCTCATCAGCTTGTAGCGGCGCTCCATCTCGGCCACGCACCAGCGCAGGCCGTTGGCGGCCTCCTTCATGTCGGTGACCACCGGCGCCAGCAGATGCGGGATGCCCTGGTAGACGCTCAGTTCGAGCATCTTCGGGTCGATCATCAACATCCGCAGGTCCTTGGCCGAGGCCTTGTACAGCAGGCTCAGCACCATGGCGTTGACCGCCACCGACTTGCCCGAGCCGGTGGTGCCGGCGACCAGCAGGTGCGGCATGCGCGCCAGATCGGCCACGGTCGGGCGCCCGGCGATGTCCTTGCCCAGGGCCAGGGTCAGCGGGCTGGCCGACTTGTCGTATTCCTTAGAGCGCAGCAACTCGCTGAGATAGATCATCTCGCGGCTGACGTTGGGGATCTCCAGGCCGATCACCGACTTGCCCGGGATCACATCGACCACGCGCACCGACTTCACCGACAGGCCGCGGGCGATGTCCTTGTCCAGCGAGCTGATCTGGCTGACCTTGATGCCCGGCGCCGGTTCGATCTCGAAGCGGGTGATGACCGGGCCCGGATAGGCGCCGACCACCTGCGCCTCGATGCGGAAATCCTTGAGCTTGAACTCGATCTGCCGCGACAGGGTTTCCAGGGTTTCCTCGGAATAGCCCTTGGCCTGCGGCTTGGGGTCGTCCAGCAGGGCCAGCGGCGGCACCCCGGACGGGTCGCTGCCGGTACCGTGGAACAGCGGGATCTGCTGCTCGCGCTTGGCGCGCTCGCTCTTCTCCACCACCGGCGCCGGCGGCGGCTCGATCTTGACCGGCTCGCGCTTGGCGCGCTGCACCGCGTCGACCTTGCGCACTTCCTCGCGTTCCTCGCGCATGGCGCGGGTCTGCTGCCATTCGTTGGCCTGCTGGGTGCCGCGCCGGGCCAGCGCCGGCAGGGTCATCACCGCCTTGCCGATGCGCTCCATCACCGCGAACCAGGACAGCCCGGTGGCCAGGGTCACCGACACCAGCAGCAATACCAGCACGAACAGGTTGGCGCCGAGCGCGCCGAACCCGGCGCCCAGCGAATTGCCGACCAGCTTGCCGAGGATGCCGCCGGCGCCGGCCACGTCGCCGGCGAACAGGCGCAGGTGCAGCAGCCCGGTGGCGGCGATCAGGAAACCGACGATGCCGACCAGGCGCAGCGCCGGGCCGAGGTCGGCCTCGCCATCGCCGTCCTGGTCCATGCCGAACAGCGCGATCCAGGAGATCGCGCCGATCACCACCGGCAGCAGGAAGGCCACGTAGCCGAACAGTTGCAGCAGCACGTCGGCGATCCAGGCGCCGAACTTGCCGCCCATGTTGTGCACCGGCGCGACCACGCTGCCGGTATGCGACCAGCCCGGATCGGTCGCCGAGTACGTGGCCAGGCTGGCCAGCAGGTACAGCAGCAGCGGCGCGATCGCGATCAGCGCCAGATCGCGCCACAGCTTCTGCCGGCGTGGGTTGGGCGCGGCGCCCTGCTTGCGTGCCGCCGCATTGGCGCCCTGGGTTTTGCCGCGTTCCGGAACCTGCTTCGCCACGCTATGACCAGACCTTAGAAATGCATCGTTAGTGATTGATAATAAACGAATCGCCCTTGCATTTCAGCAGGCGGTACCTGAATCGTCCGGACTTGCGCAGGCCGATGCTGGCAGCGCCCGATCGAGGCGGGCAACGACGCGCGAAACCCGAAGTCTGTCGCCGCGGGCCGCAGCGTTTCCGCCACGCGGCTTGATTCGTTCCAGGCCGGCCGCCACTCTATGCGCCTTCGCCGGAACCCGCGCAATGCCGCGTTTCCGCCGCCATTTCACCCTGTTCGCGAGTATACATGAGCCCCTCTGCCGCCAATTCCGCCAAGCATTCCCGCCTGCTGATCCTGGGTTCCGGCCCGGCCGGCTGGACCGCCGCGGTCTACGCCGCGCGCGCCAATCTCAAGCCGGTGGTGATCACCGGCCTGCAGCAGGGCGGCCAGCTGATGACCACCACCGAGGTCGACAACTGGCCCGGCGACCCGCACGGCCTGATGGGCCCGGACCTGATGGCGCGCATGCAGGCGCATGCCGAGCGCTTCGAGACCGAAGTGATCTTCGACCACATCCACACCGCCGACCTGTCGCAGCGCCCGTTCCGGCTCAGCGGCGACAGCGGCGACTACACCTGCGACGCACTGATCATCGCCACCGGCGCCACCGCCAAGTACCTGGGCATTCCCTCGGAAGAGGCGTTCAAGGGCCGCGGCGTGTCCGCCTGCGCCACCTGCGACGGCTTCTTCTACAAGGACCAGGACGTGGTCGTGGTCGGCGGCGGCAACACCGCCGTGGAAGAGGCGCTGTACCTGTCCAACATCGCCCGCAAGGTCTACCTGGTGCACCGCCGCGACACCCTGCGCGCGGAAAAGATCATGCAGGACAAGCTGTTCGCCAAGGTCGCCGCCGGCAAGATCGAGACCGTCTGGCATCACCAGGTGGACGAGGTGCTGGGCAACGAGGCCGGCGTCACCGGCGTGCGGGTCAAGTCGGTGCAGGACGGCAGCACCCGCGACCTGGAGGCGCACGGCTTCTTCGTCGCCATCGGCCATCACCCGAACACCCAGCTGTTCGACGGTCAACTGGCGATGCACAACGGCTACCTGGAGATCCGCTCCGGCCTGGGCGGCGCCGCCACCGAGACCTCGGTGCCGGGCGTGTTCGCCGCCGGCGACGTCGCCGACCAGCACTACCGCCAGGCGATCACCTCGGCCGGCTTCGGCTGCATGGCCGCGTTGGACGCCGAGCGCTATCTGGACAAGGGTGCCTGAGTCCGCGCACGCCTTGAACTGCCGGCGTCAGGCCGGCAGCGGCCGTGCGCCCGCGCGCGCGGCTGGTGACGCCAGCCGCCGCTGCGCCGCCTTCCACCGCGAGCAGCGCCGGCGATGAGCCGGATCCGCTGGCTGCACCAGCTCGATGCGGTCACCGCCGCCGACTGGGACGCCCTGCACGACGGTCGCAATCCCTTCGTCGCCCACGCCTTCCTGGCCGGCCTGGAGCAGCACGGCTGCCTGCGCCCGGACTGGGGCTGGAGTCCGCTGCATCTCACCGTCTGGGACGGCGAGGCGCTGGTCGCGGCGGCGCCCGGCTACGTCAAAAGCAACTCGCACGGCGAATTCGTGTTCGACCATGCCTGGGCGCATGCCTACGCGCGCTACGGCCAGGACTACTTCCCAAAGTGGCTGTGCGCGGTGCCCTACTCGCCGGTGACCGGGCCGCGACTGCTCGCCCGCGACCTGGCGGCGCAGCAGGAACTGCTCGCGGCCATGCGGGCGCTGACCGAGCGCACCGGCCTGTCCTCGGCCCACGTCAATTTCCACCGCGCCGACGAGGACGCCGCGTTCGGCACCGACTGGCTGGAACGCAACGACGTGCAGTACCAGTGGCACAACGACGCCGGCTGGACCGGGTTCGATGATTACCTGGGCGCGATGGACCACAAGCACCGCAAGAACATCCGCCAGGAGCGGGCCAAGGTGCAGCGCGCCGGCATCGGCTTCCGCGTGCTGCACGGCGACGAGGCCAGCGCCGCCGACCTGCAGGCGATGCACGGCTTCTATCTGCGCACCTTCGACGACTACGGCAATTCGCCGGCGCTGACCCTGGACTTCTTCTCGCATCTTGCGCGCACGATGCCGCGCAACCTCTTGATCTTCCTCGCCATCCATGACGGCACGCCGGTGGCCGGTGCGTTCTGCCTGCGCGGCGGCGACACCTTGTACGGCCGCTATTGGGGCGGCGAGCCTCTGCCCGGCCTGCACTTCGAGACCTGCTACTACCAGGGCATCGAGTACTGCCTGCGCGAGGGCCTGACCCGCTTCGAGCCGGGCGCGCAGGGCCAGCACAAGATCGCCCGCGGCTTCCTGCCGCGGCTGGTACGCAGCCGCCACTGGATCGCCGACCCGGGCTTCCGCGTGCCGTTGGCCGAGTGGTGCGCGCAGGAGCGCGCCGAGGTGCGCCAGCACGCGGCGGCGCTGCAGCGCCACTCGCCGTTCCGCCACGACGCCTGAGGCATCGGCTACGCTGCCGGCGATGCGTCGTCTCCCTGTCCTGCTCGCGGCCGATCCTGCCGCCCCGTTCCCGCCGCCGTCCAGCGCCCTGCGCGAGCCGGACGGCCTGCTCGCGGTCGGCGGCGACCTGTCGCCGACGCGCCTGCTCGCGGCCTACGCCCAGGGCATCTTCCCCTGGTACTCCGACGGCGAGCCGATCCTGTGGTGGAGTCCGGACCCGCGCACCGTGTTCCGCAGCGACGGCGTACGCCTGTCCTCGCGCTTCCGGCGCAGCCTGCGCCACTGTCCGTGGACCGTGCGCGCCGACACCGCCTTCGCCCAGGTCATCGATGCCTGCGCGCAACTCCCCCGCCGCGGCCAGGACGGCACCTGGATCACCGCGCCGATGCGCGACGCCTATCTGGCCCTGCACCAGGCCGGCCACGCACATTCGGTGGAAGTGTTCGACGGCGACGAGCTGGTCGGCGGCATCTATGGGGTGGCGCGCGGGCGCATGTTCTTCGGCGAGAGCATGTTCAGTGCGCGCAGCGGCGGCTCCAAGGTCGCGCTGGCGGCACTGGCGCGGCGCCTGCACGGCTGGGGCTGGCCGCTGATCGACGCGCAGGTGGAGAACGACCACCTGCTCAGCCTGGGCGCCGAGCGCTGGCCGCGTGCGCGGTTCCTGGACACCATCGCGCCGCTGGTGGCGGCGACTGCCGAGACCGCGCCGTGGACGCTACGCTTCGGCACCCTGGCGGCCGCGGAACTGGCCCAGGGCTGAGCGGGATTAACGCAAACTTTGCATGGCGCGGCCCAGGCGAGTAAAATCCTCGCTCTTCAGGCCTTTGGCCGTTCCGAATCGCACAGGATTACATGTCGAAAGACGACTCCATCGAATTCGAAGGCACCGTCAGCGAGACGTTGCCCAATACCACGTTCCGGGTCAAGCTGGAAAACGGGCACGAAATCATCGCCCACATCTCCGGCCGCATGCGCAAGAACTACATCCGCATCCTGACCGGCGACCGGGTGAAGGTCGAAATGACCCCGTACGACCTGACCAAGGGTCGCATCACCTACCGCATGAAGTAATCCGCCCCGGGCGGACATGAAGAAGGCGGCCACTGGCCGCCTTTCGCGTCTGCAACGATGGAACGACGGTGACCTCGCCAGGCGGCTGCAGCCTCTGCAGCCGCCTTTCGTCGTGCCTGTCGGCCCGGCCTCAGTCCACCGTCGCCGGCAGCAGGCGCTCCGGCTCGGCCTGGGTCTCCACCACCAGCTCGCCGTCGCGCACGTCGATGGTGACGCGGCCGCCGTTGACCAGCTTGCCGAACAGCAGTTCGTCGGCCAGCGGACGCTTGACCTTGTCCTGGATCACCCGCGCCATCGGCCGCGCGCCCATCAGCGGGTCGAAGCCGTGCTGGGCCAGCCAGTCGCGCGCGGTCGGGGTCGCCGACAGCGACACGTGCTTCTCCTGCAGCAGCATCTCCAGTTCGATCACGAACTTGTCGACCACGCGCAGGATGTGGCTGAAGGCCAGCGGCTGGAACTGCACCACCGCGTCCAGGCGGTTGCGGAACTCCGGGGTGAAGCTGCGGCGGATGATCTCCATCGCATCGGTGGAATGGTCCTGCTGGGTGAAGCCGATCGAGCGCCGCGAGGCCTGGGTGGCACCGGCATTGGTGGTCATCACCAGGATCACGTTCTTGAAGTTCGCCTCGCGCCCGTTGGTGTCGGTGAGCACGCCGCGGTCCATGACCTGCAACAGGATGTTGAAGATGTCCGGATGCGCCTTCTCCACCTCGTCCAGCAGCAGCACGCAGTGCGGAGTCTTGACGATCTTCTCGGTCAGCAGGCCGCCCTGGTCGAAGCCGACGTAGCCCGGGGGCGCACCGATCAGGCGGCTGATCGAATGCGGCTCCATGTACTCGGACATGTCGAAGCGCACCAGCTCAATGCCCAGTTGCAGCGCCAGCTGCTTGGTGACCTCGGTCTTGCCCACGCCGGTGGGGCCGGCGAACAGGAAGTTGCCGATCGGCTTTTCCGGATTGGCCAGGCCCGAGCGCGCCAGCTTGATCGACGAGGCCAGCGTCTCGATCGCCGGATCCTGGCCGAAGATCACCATCTTCAGGTTGCGCTCCAGGTGCTGCAGCACGTCCTTGTCGGTGGCGCTGACCTGCTTGGCCGGGATCCGCGCCATCTTGGCGACGATGGTCTCGATCTCCTCGATGTCGATCAGTTCCTTGCGCTGGCCTTCCGGCAGCAGCCGCTGGCGCGCGCCGGCCTCGTCGATCACGTCGATCGCCTTGTCCGGCAGCAACCGGTCGCCGATGTGCTTGACCGACAGGTCCACCGCCGCCTGCAACGCGTCGTCGGCGTAGGTCACGCCGTGGTGCGCCTCGTACTTGGGCTTGAGGCCCTGCAGGATCTCGAAGGTTTCGCCCACGGTCGGCTCGACGATGTCGATCTTCTGGAAGCGCCGCGCCAGGGCGCGGTCCTTCTCGAAGATGCCGCGGTATTCCTGGAACGTGGTCGAACCGATGCAGCGCAGCTCGCCCGAAGACAGCGCCGGCTTGATCAGGTTGGAGGCGTCCATGGTGCCGCCGGAGGCGGAACCGGCGCCGATGATGGTGTGGATCTCGTCGATGAACAGCACCGCGTTGGGCACCTTCTTCAGCGAGGTCAGCACGCCCTTCAGGCGCTTCTCGAAGTCGCCGCGGTATTTGGTACCGGCGACCAGCGCGCCCAGGTCGAGCGAGAAGATCACCGCGTCGGCCAGCACCTCAGGCACCGTGCCCTCGACGATGCGCTTGGCCAAGCCCTCGGCGATGGCGGTCTTGCCGACGCCGGCCTCGCCCACGTACAGCGGGTTGTTCTTGCGGCGGCGGCACAGCACCTGGATGGTGCGCTCGATCTCGTCGGCGCGGCCCACCAGCGGGTCGATGCGGCCGTTGCGGGCCTGCTCGTTCAGATTGGTGGCGTACTCGGCCAGGGCATCGCCCTTGGGCTCGCCCTCGCCCGCCTCGCCCTTGGGCTCGCCGTCGGACGGCGCGGCGTGCTCGCCGTCCTCACCCATCTTGGCGATGCCATGGGACAGGTAGTTGACGATGTCCAGGCGGGTGATGTCCTGCTGGTTCAGGAAGTACACCGCGTGCGAGTCCTTCTCGCCGAAGATCGCCACCAGCACGTTGGCGCCGCTGACTTCCTTTTTGCCCGAGGACTGCACGTGGTAGACCGCCCGCTGCAGCACCCGCTGGAAGCCCAGGGTGGGCTGGGTGTCGCGGCCATCGTCGTCGGCCAGGCGCGCCACCGAGGCTTCGATGGCCTGTTCCAGGTCGCCGCGCAGGCGGTCGACGTCGGCGCCGCAGGCCTTGAGCACGGCCTGGGCGGAGGGATTGTCGAGCAATGCCAACAGCAGGTGCTCCACCGTCATGAACTCATGACGGGCTTCCCGGGCGCGCTTGTAGCACTGGCCGATGGTCTGCTCGAGATCTTTGCTGAACATGGTGTACTCCGACGTCTGTTGCCGACAATATGTGGCTTGAGTTGCGAATTTCCACAACCCTATCGGATCAGTGTGTTCACACCGCGTTAGTCCGGGCAAACCGGTGACCGACGCCTCCCACTATCAGGCTTTTTCCATCGTGCACAACAGGGGATGCTGGTTCATCCGCGAGAACTCGTTCACCTGAGCTACCTTGGATTCAGCCACCTCGCGGGTATAGACCCCGCACACCCCGCGGCCGCGGGTATGCACGTGCAGCATCACCTGGGTGGCGCGCTCCAGGTCCAGGGAGAAGAACTGCTGCAGCACGGTCACCACGAAGTCCATCGGGGTGTAGTCGTCGTTCAGCAGCAGCACCTGATACATGGGCGGGCGGGCGACTTCCGGCTTGCCGGTCTCCACCATGACGCCATGATCGTGCTCGGGGGAATTCTTGCGGGGCATCCGCCCATTATATACGGGGGTCGCCGGCCAGGATTGGACGATCGCCGGCCCTGCCCGCACAATTCCCCTCCTTTCGATGGCGCTCCGCATGCATTCGACGATGTTCCCCAAGCTTCCGCTGCTCGCCGCGCTGCTCGCCGCCACCCTGCCGGCCGCCGCCGAGACGCCGGATGCGGCGCTGGGCAAGCGCCTGCAGGCGCTGGGCTACGACGTACAGGCGGACGAGGACGGCGACTATCAGGTGCTGTTCGGCCTGCGCGACCACGGGCAGGAGCGCAAGCAGCTCACCTATGTGCGCTCGCCGGTGGAGACCTTCGGCAGCTACCGCATCCGCGAGGTGTGGTCGCCGGCCTACCAGGCGCAGGGCGACAGCCTGCCCGCCAAGGTCGCCAACCGGCTGCTGGAGGATGCGCAGTCGGACATCCTCGGCGGCTGGGTGCGCCAGGGCGGCACCGCGGTGTTCGTGGTCAAGATCCCCGCCGATGCCGACGATGCGGCGCTGCGCGAAGCACTGGAGGCGGCCGCGCGTGGCGCCGACGCGATGGACGCCGAACTGAACGGCGGCAAGGATCTGTTCTGATGACGGCGGCCGCGGAACCCTGGCAGCCGGACGTGACCGTGGCCACGGTGGTGGTGCGCGACGGACGCCTGCTGCAGGTCGAGGAAGCCATCGCCGGTGCGCTGGTGTTGAACCAGCCGGCCGGCCACCTGGAGCCGGACGAGAGCCTGATCGAGGCCGCGGTGCGCGAGACGCTGGAGGAAACCGGCTGGCAGGTGCAGCCGACCGCGTTCATCGGCGCCTACCAGTGGAAGGCCGACACCGGCCGCCACTACCTGCGCTTCGCCTTCGCCGCCGATCCGGTCGCGCACGATGCGCAGCGGCCGCTGGACACCGGCATCGTGCGCGCGCTGTGGATGACCCCGGCCGAACTGGAGGCCGAAGCGCCGCGCTGGCGCAGCCCGCTGGTGTGGCAGGTGGTGGCCGACTACCTGGCCGGGCGCCGCTACCCGCTGGATCTGCTGCGGCAGGTGGCATGAGCGGTGCAGCGGTCATGGTCGGGGTCTCCGGCGGCGTGGATTCGTCGGTGGCGGCCTGGCAGCTGGTCCAGCAGGGCGCGGCGGTGTCCGGCCTGTTCATGCAGAACTGGGCCGACGACGGCAGCGGCGACTGCCGCGCCGACGACGACCGCCGCGATGCGGTGGCGGTGTGCGGGCGACTGGGCATCCCCTTCCATTTCCGCGACTTTTCGCAGGAGTACTGGCAAGGCGTGTTCGCGCACTTCCTGGCCGAATATGCCGCCGGGCGCACGCCCAACCCGGACGTGCTGTGCAACCGCGAGGTCAAGTTCAAGCATTTCCTGGACGCGGCGCGCGAGCTCGGCGCCGAGCGCATCGCCACCGGCCACTACGCGCGGGTGGACAGCCTCGGTGGTCGCTGGCGGCTGCTGCGCGGGCTGGACCGCAACAAGGACCAGAGCTACTTCCTGCACCAGCTGGGCCAGGCGCAACTGGCCGCGACCCTGTTCCCGGTCGGCGAACTGCCCAAGGAACAGGTGCGCCGCATCGCCCGCGAAGCCGGCCTGCCGACCCACGCCAAGAAGGATTCCACCGGCATCTGCTTCATCGGCGAACGCGATTTCCGCGAGTTCCTTGGCCGCTACCTGCCGGCGCGGCGCGGCGAGATCCGCGACCCGCACGAGCAGGTCGTGGCCGAGCATCCGGGGGTGTTCTATTTCACCCTGGGTCAGCGCGAGGGCCTGAACATCGGCGGGGTACGCGGCCGCGCCGCGGCACCGTGGTACGTGGTCGGCAAGGACGTCTCCCGCAACGTGCTGTACGTCGACCAGGACCGCGACAGTCCCTACCTGATGGCCAACGGGCTGCAGTCCGAGGCCGCTCACTGGATCGCCGGTGCGCCGCCTGCGCAGCGCTTCGAGTGCACCGCGCAGACCCGCTATCGCCAGGCCGACGAGCCCTGCACGGTCGAGGTCGGCGACGACGGCACCCTGTCGGTCCGCTTCGCGCGCCCGCAGCGCGCCGTCACCCCCGGGCAGTCGCTGGTGCTGTACCTAGGCGAGGAATGCCTGGGCGGCGCCGTGATCGCCACCACCGATGCCCCGCTGGAGCGCCGCCTGGCGCAGCAGGCCCCCGCCGTACACGAGGACCCCATTCGATGACCGATTCCATGGACGCGCGCATGCTGGCGCTGGCGGGCATGGCCCAGGCCCTGCAGCAGGTGCGGCGCATCGCCGAGACCGGCCAGTCCGAGGCGTCGCTGGTGCGTACCCTGCTCGACAGCGTGTTCCGCATCGACGCGCCCAGCCCCGAAGCGGTCTATGGCCGCCGCGCCGACCTGGCGCCGGGGCTGCGCCTGCTGCACAACTACTTCCGCAACCAGGGCCAGGACGAGGTGCTGCCGCGGCTGGCGCTGGCGGTGATCCAGCTGGAACGGCGCTTCGCCGGCGATGCCGAGACCGACGCCAAGGTCGATGCCGGCCTGGCCCGGATCGCGCCGCTGCTGGAGCGCCATGCCGACAGCACCCACCCCGAGGTGATCGCGGCGTTGGGCCAGCTCTACGCCGACACCATCAGCCACCTGCGCCCGCGGGTGATGGTGCAGGGCAACCCGCATTACCTCGGTCAGGCCGGGGTGGTGGCGGAGATCCGCGCGCTGCTGCTGGCGGCGGTGCGTTCGGCGGTGCTGTGGCGGCAGATGGGCGGCAGCCTGTGGGATTTCCTGCTGGCCAAGCGGCGCATGCGCGAGACCGTGGACCGCGCCTTGCGCTGAGTCCCCGGGGTGCCGGCGCCGGGCCGGCAGCGCGCCGCCCGCGGTGGTTCTGCGACGCGGATCGTACGAATGTCGGCAGGTTTCGATGATCCGCGCACCACGTTGCTAAAGACCCGGGGGGGGCGGCCGATACAGCAATCGTGAATCTGCCGAGAACTTCCATGTACTCACGCCTCCTGATCCGTCTGGCCGCCCCGCTCGCCCTGACGCTGCTGTTCCCCATCGCCGCCGGCTTCGATTGGCCGGCCCCGGTCCGTTGGGCCATCCTCACCACCATGACGCTGAGCTGGCTCGGTTTCGCCGGCTGGACCGCGTACAGCCAGAGCCGGCGCTCGCCGGAGCAGGCCAAGGTCATGCGCGAGCAGGACCACCTGCTGACCGAGCTGCGCAGCTTCGTCGGCAACGAGATCGAGGGCTCGCGCTCGGAGATCGAACGTGCCCGCGAACTGATCCGCCAGGCGGTCAGCGGCCTGGGTGGCAGCTTCGAGGCGATGAACCGCAAGTCGCGGCAGCAGAGCGTGGCGCTGGCCCGCATCGTCGACCGCGCCGGCGAAGACGGCGGCGCCGGGGTGGACGTGGCCCGCTTCGCCCAGCATGCCAGCCAGCGCATGGAGCAGCTGGTGGAGGCGCTGGAGCAGGTCAGCGGCCAGAGCAGCACCACGGTGCACTACATCGACGACATGTCCCAGCACCTGGACGGCATCTTCGCCCTGCTGGAGGACGTCAAGTCGATCGCCGACCAGACCAACCTGCTGGCACTGAACGCGGCGATCGAAGCGGCGCGCGCCGGCGAGGCGGGCCGCGGCTTCGCGGTGGTGGCCGACGAGGTGCGCAACCTGTCCGAGCGCTCGACCACCTTCAACGAGCAGATCCGCAAGCTGGCGCACAGCTCCAAGGACGCCATCGCCAAGGTCCGCGAGACGGTCTCGAACATGGCCTCCCGCGACATGGACCGCTCCCGCGAGGCGCGGGCCGAGGCCGCGGCGATGCTGGACAACGTGGCCGCGATCAACCACTCGCTGGGCGACGGCATGCGCGAGATCTCCGAGTGCGGCCGCGCCATCGACAGCAGCGTCGCCGAAGCGGTGCGCGCCCTGCAGTTCGAGGACATCGCGACCCAGGCCCTGGGAGGCGTGCACACCCACCTGGACCGCCTGACCGCGATCAACCGCGAGGCCGTGGCGCTGCAGGAACTGCTGCACCGCAATGGCGGCGTGTTCGACCACGAACTGCTCGACGCCCTGCAGCGGGTCGGCAACCGCCTGCGCGACATGCGCACCGAGTGGGAGCGTCCGCCGCACAAGCCGGTGGCGCAGCAGAGCATGGGTGCCGGCACGGTCGAGTTGTTCTAAGTCCGCCTTGTCGCGCTCCGCGCCATGAACCGACGAGTCCCCGGCCCCTGCCGGGGCTTGTCGTCTCTGCCCTTCCCGTCCGGCCCCGTCGATGTCGATGCATCTCCAGTCCCTGTCCCGAGTTGCGGCCATGTCCTGCGATGACAGCAGCAGCGCGCACGCGCCTGCGTCCGAGCCGGTGGCCGCACCCGGCATCCGGCCGGTGACCGCGCCGCGCCAGCCCGGCCACGCTCTGCGACGGCTGGAAACGCTGGCCCAGGCCGAACTGCGGCAGTTGCTGATCGCACGCGCACCGGCGCAGCAGGACGCGCGCATCGCCGACCCGGTCTGGGCCGGCCTGGCCTGGGACATGGGCCTCAACGGCAGCGCGGTCGCCGCTGCCGGCACGCCGGCGCCGCTGGTGCACTTTCCGCTGTACGACGGCGATTGAGTCGATCGCGGCGGTTGCGTTGGCATCGCGCGGTGCCTGATGTGACAGCGCGCTCGGGGCGCCGCGCTAGAGAGTCACCCGGCCCCAATCTCTCGATTTTGCTTGCTGCAGGAGGCCGGGCAGCCCTTGCATTCTTCGCGGCTGCAGGAGCGGCTTCAGCCGCTAAAGGCGGTACCGGAAATGCTCCTGTCGCGGCTGAAGCCGCTCTTGCGAGGCGACGGCTGGTTTCACTGAACCACGGCAACAAGCAGCGATGCGCGATGCCATTCGGTCGCGGAACGCGAGCGACACATGCTTGGCCGGCCGCCTGCAGTCGGGACTGAAGTCCCTCCCACAACGACTCCGGCCAGATCGCGACATCGTTGCTGCAAAGGCGCATTCGGCGGCGAGCTACGACACATCGACCGACCGGCGTCGCATCCAGGCGCGCGCCTGAACCCTTCTCCCACCGGCCGTGGGCGAGCGTCACTGTGGGAGCGACTTCAGTCGCGACGCGCGATGCCGTCCGGCGCTTCGATGCGCCTGCAGTCGGGACTGAAGTCCCTCCCACAACGACTCCGACCAGATCGCGACATCGTTGCTGCAAAGCGCATTGGGCGGCGAGCAAGGTTCAGCTCGGATTCTCCAGCGAGAACAGGTCCGCCTGCTTGTCGTAGGCGAAGTACTCGGCGTAGCGCGCCCAGCTGGTGACCGCCTGCACGGTCTCCGCCGCGTAGGCCTCGGACATGTGGTCTTCCAGTTCGTCGCGGAAGCGGCGCGCCGGCGCGTGATGCGCCGGGCGTTCGTCGAGCACGCGGCGGATGTGCGCGGCCAGCGGCACGTAGGTGGCCAGGTGCTGGGCGAACAGTTGCTTGCGCGCATCGGTGCCCAGCTCGGCGAAGCGCTGCCCGGCCGGGGTCAGCTGCAGGTCGCCCTGTTCGAACACGGCGAAACGCAGCAGTTGCAGGGTTTCGGCGATCGGGAACAGTTCGTCCACTTCCAGCTGCAGGCCGGCCGCCAGCGGCGGCAGGTCGGCACGGCCGTGGTAGGGCTCGGCCGCCACCGCTTCGATCAGGCCGGCCAGCAGGTTGCTCGACACGCGTGGCAACACCATGGCGATGCCGCTGCCCGGGAACACGCCCTCGCGGGTCTGCGGCCGCTGCGGGCTGGCGGTCATGCGCGCATAGATGTCGTCGACCAGGGCGCGGAACGCCGGCGCCAGGCGATTGCGCGGCTGCGGCAGGGTCACTTCGATCTCGCCGATCACCCGCCCCGGATTGGCGCCGAAGATCACAATGCGATCGCACATCAGCACCGCCTCTTCGATGTTGTGGGTGACCATCAGGATCGATTCGATCGGCATGCGCCCTTCCGACCACAGGTCGAGCAGGTCGGTACGCAGGGTCTCGGCGGTCAGCACGTCCAGCGCCGAGAACGGTTCGTCCATCAGCAGCAGCTTCGGCCGCACCACCAGCGCCCGCGCCAGGCCCACGCGCTGGCGCATGCCGCCGGACAGTTCCTTCGGGTAGGCGCCCTCGTAGCCGTCCAGGCCGATCAGGTCGATCGCCGCCAGGGCGCGCCGGCGGCGCTCGTCGGCGGCCACGCCGCGCGCCTCCAGGCCCACTTCCACGTTCTGCAGCACGGTCAGCCACGGAAACAGGGCGAAGCTCTGGAACACCATGGCGATGTCGTCGGCGACCTGGCCCGGCGCGGCATCGCGGAAGGCGATGCTGCCGGCGCTGGGCTGCAGCAGCCCGGCGATGGCGCGCAGCAGGGTCGACTTGCCCGAGCCGGAACGGCCGAGCAGGCCCACGATCTGCCCCGAATGCAGGGTCAGGTCGACGTCCTCCAGCACCACCAGCGGCGTCGCCCCGCCCTTGTCGTAGGTCTTGCGCACACCCTGCACGCGGACCAGCGGGGCGCGCTCGGGCACGCTTGCGGAATAGCTCATGGTCGGTCTCCAGGAATCAGTCGAAACGCAGGCGGCGTTCGGCGAAGACGTACAGACGTCGCCAGACCGCACGGTTGAAGAGGGTCACGAACAGCGACATCACCGCCACCCCGAGTAGCACCCGCGGGCCGTCGCCGGCGGCGGTGGCGCGGGCGATGTATGCACCGAGGCCGTAGGCCTGCACCTGGGTGTGGCCCCAGCTGGCCAGCTCGGCCACGATGCTGGCGTTCCAGGAACCGCCCGATGCGGTCAACGCACCGGTGATGTAGTACGGGAAGATGCCGGGCAGGATCACCCGCCGCCACCAGGTCCACGAGCGCAGGTGGTAGATGGTGGCGGCCTCGCGCAGATCGGTGGGAAACGCACTGGCGCCGGCGATCACGTTGAACAGGATGTACCACTGGGTGCCGAGGATCATCAGCGGCGACAGCCAGATGTTGGGATCGGCGCCGGTGCTGACGATGGCCAGCACCGCGAACGGGAACAGCACGTTGGCCGGGAACGCGGCCAGGAACTGCGCCAGCGGCTGCACCCGCTGCGCCACCTTCGGGCGCAGCCCGATCCACACCCCGATCGGCACCCACACCACGCTGGCCAGGGCGATCAGCACCACCACCCGCAGCAGCGTGGCCAGGCCGCCGCCGAAGGCCTCGGCCAGGTCGTGCAGGCCCAGGTGGCGGCGGCCATAGTCGTAGGCGAACCACGCCGCGGCCGCACCGGCCAGGGCCAGCGCCGCGCTCCACAGCCGATCGCCCCACACCCCGCTGCGGCCGGGTGCCTGCGGCGCGGCCTGCAGTTGCGGCTGGCGCCGCGGCGTCCAGCGCACCAGCATGGCGCGCTGCCAGACCCAGGCCAGCGGCGCGACCAGGCGCTTGGCCAGGCGCGTGCGCCGCAGCAGGTCGTACAGCCACGACTGCGGCTTGTCCTGCGAGGCGGTGAGTTCGGCGCGGAACTTGTCCGACCAGGCCACGATCGGGCGGAACAGCAACTGGTCGTACAGCGCGATCAGCACCGCCATCGCCACCACCGCCCAGCCGACCGCGGCGAAGTTGCGCTGGGCGATCGCCAGCGCCAGGTACGACCCGATGCCGGGCAATTCCAGGGTGTGGTCGCCGACGCTGATCGCCTCGGAAGCGACCACGAAGAACCAGCCGCCGGACATGGACATCATCATGTTCCAGATCAGCGAGGGCGTGGCGTACGGCGCCTCCAGCCGCCAGAAACGCTGCCAGGCGCTGAGCCCGAAACCGCGCGACACCTCGTCCAGGTCGCGCGGCACGTTGCGCAGCGACTGGTAGAACGAGAACGCCATGTTCCAGGCCTGGCTGGTGAAGATGGCGAAGATCGAAGCCAGTTCGGCGCCGATCTGCCGGCCGGGGAACAGGCCCAGGAAGAAGGTCACGGTGAAGGTAAGGAAGCCCAGCACCGGCACCGACTGCAGGATGTCCAGCGCCGGCACGATCACCCGCTCGGCGCGCCGGCTCTTGGCGGCCAGGGTCGCCACCACGAAGGTGAACACCAGCGAGGCGGCCATCGCCGCGAACATGCGCAAGGTGGTGCGCAGGCCGTATTCGGGGAGCTGCCACAGGTCCAGCGACACCGCGGCGGTGCCGGCCGGCGGCAGCGGCGCGCGCATGTCGGATGCGCCATGCAGCAGCAACGCACCCAGGCCCAGCAGCAGCGCGAACACCGCAAGATCGTGCAGGTTGGGCAGTACGCCGGGGCGTGCGGCGAGCTGTCCGGGCGCGGAGCGGTCGCGGGCGAATGGCAGCATGGGAAGATCCGGCAGGAGCGGCAGCGAACGCCGCAGGAAAAAGGACGCTGGCGCGGGTCGCGAAGCGGACCGCCCAGTGTGACCGGGGAAGATGTACGCCGTGCGTCAGCCGCTGCCGGCCGCGCGGGTGTCCCCAGACAATGCGGTGCACGCACGCCGTCGCCACACGACGCAACCGCGCAGCGACGGACGGCTCAGGGAGGATGGCGATGGCAGGCGCATGGGCGGCTCCGACGATGGGAACGCCAGGGGCTACGCTCGGAGTCCTCGCGGATCGGGCTTGCGCATTCTCGGAATCAAGGCCAGCCGCGCGGGGCTGGCGAACGATCCCGTCCTGAGCGGACGGGACCCATCTGGGACGACCCAGACCGTGGCGGTCCTGTCAGCTCTGTCGCTGCAGCGTCGGTCTAGGATGACTGTCCAAGGAAGGTGGCCTCTGGCCGGAAAACGATGGGCGCGCGCAGTATAGCCAGCTGCTGCGTCGCCGCAAGCCCGTGCGGCGCACGCGGTGCCGCACATTCACTGCGCAGCCAGCACCAGCCGCGGGTGTGTGGCCGGCGCCACCTGCTGGCGCGCGCGCAACCAGGCAGCCAGCTCGCGCGGCGGCAGCGGCCGCGCGTGCAGATAGCCCTGGATCTCGTCGCAGCCCTGCTCGCGCAGCAAGGCCTCTTCCTGCACGGTTTCCACGCCCTCGGCCACCACCTGCATGCCCAGCGCGTGGCCGAGCTGCACGATCGCCTGGGTGACCTTGGCGGTGCCGCTGTCGTGCAGCATGTCCTGCACGAAGCTGCGGTCGATCTTCAGGCGCTGCACCGGGAAGCGATTGAGGTAATGCAGGTTGGAGAAGCCGGTGCCGAAGTCGTCGACCGCCAGCAGCACGCCTTCCTGCTCGAACAGTTCGAAGCAGCGGCGCAGCGATTCGCTGTCGCGGATCAGCGCCGACTCGGTCAGCTCCAGCTCCAGCCGCTTCGGCGACCAGCCATTGCGCTGGCACAGCTCGATGACCCGTTCGGCGAAGCCGCGGTCGCGCAACTGCATCGCCGAGACGTTCACCGAGACCCGGTCGAAGCTCAGCCCCGCCGCATCCCAGGCCGCGGCCTGGCGGCAGGCCTCGCCGATCACCCAGTCGCCCAGGCGCACGATCTCGCCGCATTCCTCGGCGATGGGAATGAACTCGGCCGGGTTGCAATGGCCGTGGCCGGGGCGATGCCAGCGCAGCAGCGCTTCCACCGCCGGCGCGCGCTCGCCCGCCGCGTGCACCAGCGGCTGGTACACCAGCGAGAACTCCTCGCGGTCCAGCGCGCCATGCAGCGCATGCTCGATCTCCAGGCGCCGCTGCGCGCGCAGCAGCACGTCCTGGCTGTAGTAATGGCAGGTGTTGCGTCCGGACTCCTTGGCCGCGTACATCGCCGCGTCGGCGGCGCGCAGCAGACCGTCGAAGTCCTGGCGCCCCTCCTCCATCAGCGCGATGCCGATGCTGGCGCCGATCTTGATCACGTTCTCGCCGCTGTGCAGCGGCTCGGCCAGCGCCGCGATCAGCTTGCGCGCCACGTGCCCGGCATCGCCCGGCTCGGCCAGGTCGCGCAGCACCACCAGGAACTCGTCGCCGCTGAAACGGCCGAACAAGTCGCTGGTGCGCAGTTGCTGATGCATGCGGGTGGCCGCCAGCTTCAGCAGCGCGTCGCCGGTGGCGTGGCCGAAGGAATCGTTGATGCTCTTGAAGCCGTCCAGGTCGACGAACAGCATCGCCAGCGTGGTGCCGCGCTCCACCGCCTCGTGCATCGCCTTCTCGGCCTGCTCGCGCAGCAACTGCCGGTTCGGCAGGCCGGTCAGCAGGTCGTAGTGGGCCAGCAGCTCGATGCGCTCGCTGGCCTCGCGTTCGCGGGTGATGTCGCGGAACAGCACCACGAAGCGCGGCGGCAGGCCGTCGCGTTCGTCCAGCTCGATCAGCACCTGCACCCAGATGCGCTGCCCGGACGGGCGGTGGAAGCACAGGTCCAGTTGCTCCGGCAGGCCGCCCTCGGTGATGCGCACCAGCGCGGACTCGAACGCATCGCGCGAGTCCTGGGTGTACAAGGCCAGCGCGTGATCCAGATCGATGGCCTCCTTGCGCAGGCCATGGATGCGGTAGCACTCCTCGGTCCACTGCATGCGCCGGGTGCCGACCTCGATCTCGCAGCCGCCGATCTTGCCCAGCGCCGAGACGCGGTTGAGCAGCTCGGTGCGCCAGCGGATCAGGGCGTCGGTCTGGCGCTGCTCGGTGATGTTCTGCACCTGGCCGAGCACGCGCTGGATGCGGCCGTCGGCCTCCACCTGCGGCTGCGCCCACACCCGCAGGTGCAGCGGCGACTCGCTGCCACACACCAGCTCGACCTCGAAGTTGGCCGGCTTGGCCTCGCGGGCCATGCGCCGCCAGACCGAGATCAGCTGCGCCATCGAATCGCGGCTGAGCAGGCGCAG
This sequence comes from Xanthomonas sp. LMG 12462, assembly GCF_009192885.1. NCBI lineage: Bacteria > Pseudomonadati > Pseudomonadota > Gammaproteobacteria > Lysobacterales > Lysobacteraceae > Xanthomonas > Xanthomonas sp. LMG 12462. The sequence continues at coordinate 25,119 of NZ_NMPP01000071.1, forward strand.
CCACCCGCGGCTGCTCGGCGCCTGCTGTTCGTCCAGCCCGGTGACGCGCAGGAATTCGCGCGAGCACCACACCCGGTCGCGCAGCGGATCCCAGGACCAGCTGCCCATGCGGGTCATGCGCTGCGCCTCGCGCAGCAGGGTCTGCTGGTCGCGCAGGCGCTGCTCGAGCAGCTTCTGCTCGTGGATGTCGGTGTGCGTGCCGATCATGCGCAGCGGGCTGCCGTCGGCGGTGCGCGCGACGATGCGGCCGCGGTCCAGGATCCAGTGCCACTGCCCGTCCTGCCGGCGCAGGCGGAACTCGCACATATAGGTTTCGGTGCGGCCCTCGAAATGCGCGCGGATCGCCTGGCGCAGGCGCTCCTGGTCGTCGCCGTGGACCAGCGGCAGCAACGCGTTCAGGCCGTCGGCCGGGGCATCGCCGGCGTAGCCGAGCATCCGCTTCCAGCGCTCGGAGCGGAAGATGGTGTCGCTGGGGATGTCCCAGTCCCACAGCCCGTGCTCTGCGCTGTCCAGGGCGATCTCCCAGCGGGTGGCGCCATCGCTGCCGACCGGTTCGGGCACGCTGAGGGTGTAGGCCAGCAGGCCGCCGCTGTCGTCGCGCACCGCGCGCAGCCAGCCGTCCAGGCGTCGCCCGGCGGTGCCGGGCAAGGCGCAGGCCAGCATGGTCTCGCCGCCGAACAGGCGCTCGCGGGCCGCACGCAACAACTCGGCGTACGCCTCCACGGTGCGCGGCAGCTCCAGTGCCTGCGCTGCCCGGTTCGCCGCCAGCGGCCTGCCGTCGGCGTCCAACAGGACGAGCGCCGAGGTGAGCGGGTGCTGCAGCAAGCTTGCGATGACGCCTTGATCCACGCCGAGATGCTCCGTTTCGCCGCCCTGAAGGCCAGCGGTCGAAGGTGATAGCGGCACCCGGCGGCATTAATTGAGCGCCCGCACCGCCCGACCATGGGCCGCGGCGGCCGTCAGCGGCTAAGATGTCCGCCGGACACGGACCACCGCAGCAGGCTGCCGGGGCATGCAACCACAACGCGACAGCTCCCTGCCCCATCAGGCGACCTCCGGCATGCGCCTGGCGCAGCGCCTGGACCGCGGCATCTGGAGAGTGGTGCTGCTGTACGTGCTGCTGGGACTGGCGCTGTCGATCGGCAGCGATCTGGTTTTGGCGCATTTCGTAGACGATCCCCGCACGTTGATCGTCCTGCAGTTGGTCAACGACGCCCTGTTCCTGACCCTGACCGCAATCGCCCTGTACTACCTGCTGCGCCCGCTGGTGCGCGCCGCGGTGCAGGCGCACACCCGGCTGGCGCTGTCGGAGGCCGGCTACCGGCAGATGTTCCACGCCAATCCCAGCCCGATGCTGGTCTACGACCTGGAAAGCCTGCGCATCCTCGACGTGAACCCCACCGCGGTCGCCTTCTTCGGCTGGTCGCACGACGAGTTCGTCGGACTGGAATTGGCGCGACTGTGGCCGCCCAGCGCCAGCGCCCGCCTGGCCGAGGTGATCGAGACGATCCGGCAGACCCCGTCCAAGACCTGCGTGGTGGCCGAGCCGCTGCGCCTGCGCGACGGCACCCAGTGCATGGCCGAGGCGCGCAGCACCAGCCTGGACTACCACGGCCGGCAGGCGCGGCTGGTGGTGATCAGCGACCGCAGCGCCGAGTACGACGCGCAGCGCCGCCGCGACCAGGCCCTGCAGCATCTGCAGGAGGCGCAATCGATCGCGCGGCTGGGCTCCTGGCAACTGGACCGTGCCAGCGGCCTGGGCAGTTACTCCGAGCAGGTCTACCGCATGCTCGGCCGGCGCGTGCCGGACCAACCGCGCCAGCACCGCCTGGAAGAACTGCTGGTCCCGCCCGACGTGGCCTCGCAGGCGCGCATCCAGCGGGTGATCGAGGACCTGTGCGGCAGCGCGCCGCTGCAACTGGACATGCTGCTGCCGGTGCTGGCCGCCGACGGCCAGGCGCGCATGCTGCATCTGCGCGCCGAATCGTCCAGCGACGACGCAGGCGGCGCCTGCGTGCACGGCACCCTGCAGGACGTGACCGAGCACGAGCGCTCGCGGCGCCTGCTGCACGAGCGCGAGGAGCAGTTCCGCGAACTGGTGCGGGTGCTGCCGGACGGTGTGGCGATCCTGCACCAGGAACACGTGCTGTACGCCAACGCCGCCTGCGCCGGGCAGTTCGGCTTCGAGGGCGAGAACCTGCTCGGCGAGCCGCTGCAGGGTCTGGTCGACAGCGCCGACCTGGCGCTGGTACGGCAACGGATGGGCGCGGCCGGGGCCAAGGGCGAACGCGGTGCCACCGCACGCATGTGCCGCCGCGACGGCTCGCTGTTCCATGCCGGGCTGTCGTTCGGCAACGTCCGCTACAGCGGCCGCGACTGCAAGCTGCTGATCGTGCGCGACCTCAGCGAACCGGAACGCATGCGCGACGCGCTGGCGCAGAGCAACCGCGAACTGCAGGCGATGGCGCGGCGCCTGTTCTCGTTGCAGGAAGACGAGCGCCGCGCGATCTCGCGCGACCTGCACGACGACATCGGCCAGGCGATCACCGCGATGAAGCTGTCGGCGCACGCGGCGCTGGACGAGACCGACGCCGAGCGCCGCCGCGAGGATCTCAGCGAGATCGTGAGCCTGGCCGACAGTAGCATCACCAAGCTGCGCAACCTGTCCACGCTGCTACGGCCGCCGCAGCTGGACGCGCTGGGCCTGGAAGCGGCGCTGCGCTGGCAGGCCGGCATGCTGTTCCGCGCGTCGCCGGTGCGCCTGCACCTGGACATCGCCACCCTGCCCGAGCGCCCCAGCGGCGAGGTCGAACAGGCCTGCTTCCGCATCGCCCAGGAGAGCCTGACCAACGTGCTGCGCCATGCCAGCGCCGGCGAAGTGCGGATGACCCTCGGCGACGAGGAGCACCGCCGCCTGCGCCTGGAAGTGGTCGACGATGGCGACGGTTTCGATCCGGCCGGGCCGCGCGGCCTGGGCCTGATCGTGATGCGCGAGCGCGCGCAGAGCGCCGGCGGTACCCTGCAGATCGACACCGCGCCCGGCGCCGGCACCCGGGTGACGCTGTGCCTGCCCTACACCACCGCGGCACCACCGTCGCCCCCGCCTGGAACCTGAGCCGATGTGGAATCCCGCCAGCGCCGTACCCGTGGACGACGAACTGCCGTCGCGCCTGGGTGCGGGTCATCCCGCCCTGACCGGCATGATCGCCGAGGCGCTCGCCGGTGGGCCGGGGGTGATGCTGCTGCACATCGACATCGACCACTTCGCCTCGATCAACGAGAACATGAGCCCGGAGGTCGGCGACCAGGCGCTGGCGCTGCTCGCGCACCGGCTGCAGGCGCACCTGCGCGGCCGCGGCCTGCTGTGGCGCCATGGCAGCGACGAACTGGTGATGGCGGTACCGCGCACCGCCGACGTGCCGCCGCCGGAAGCCTTCGCCGAGGAGATCCGGCAGCAGATCGAGCTGCCGCTGTCGGTGCTGCCGTACACCCTGTTCATGACCGGCAAGATCGGCGTGAGCCTGTGTCCGGAGCATTCCACGCGGCTGTCGACCCTGCTCGACTTCGCCGAGGATGCGGTCTACCAGGCCGCGCGCGAAGGCGGCAACCTGGTGCGCCTGTACGCCGCCGACGGCCCGCCCAGCGCGCACAGCGAGAGCATCATCTCGCGGCAGATCGTCGACGCCATTCCCAACGGCGAGCTGCGTCTGCGCTACCAGCCGATGGTCAGCGCCCGCGACGGTCGCGTGGTCGGCATGGAATCGCTGCTGCGCTGGCAGTCGCCGACCCTGGGCATCCTGGTGCCGGAGCGCTTCATGCGCACCGCCGAGCGCCTGGGCGTGATCGTGCAGATCGGCACCTGGGTGATGGAAGGCGCGCTGCGCCAGGCGCGGCTGTGGCGCGACCAGGGCTTCGACGACTTCACCATCGCGGTCAACGTCTCCACCCTGCAGTTGCTGCGCCCGACCTTCTTCAACGAAGTGATGTCGGCGCTGCAGGCGGCCGGGGTACCGCCGCAGATGGTGGTGCTGGAGATCAACGAGAGCGCGTTGACCAACAACGTCAACTTCGTCCACGAGACCCTGGCCAACCTGTGCCGCGAAGGCATCAGCCTGAGCCTGGACAACTTCGGCACCGGCGACTCCAGCCTCAGCGCGCTGGTGCGCTACCCGGTGGACAAGCTGAAGATCGACCGCAGCTTCATCAAGAGCGCACCGGCCGGCAACCGCGAGGCGGCGATCGCCCGCGCGATCATCGCCATGGGCCACCAGCTGGGCATGGTGGTGATCGCCAACGGCGTCGAATCGCAGGCGCAGCTCGGCTTCCTGCGCCGCAACGACTGCGACATCTTCCAGGGCTACCTGTTCGGCGAACCGATGTCCGCCGAAGCGGCGGGCATGGCCCTGCGCCGGCGCTACCTGCGCCCGGAATCGTTCACCGAGACCCGCCCGGACCGCACCCTGCTGCTGCTCGACGACGAAGAGAACGTGCTGCGCTCGCTGGTGCGGCTGTTCCGCCGCGACGGCTACCGCATCCTCGCCGCCGGCAACGTCCGCGACGCCTTCGACCTGCTCGCCACCAACGACGTGCAGGTGATCCTGTCCGACCAACGCATGTCCGACATGAGCGGGACCGAGTTCCTGGGGCGGGTGAAGATGCTCTACCCCGACACCATCCGCCTGGTCCTGTCCGGCTACACCGACCTGGCCACCGTCACCGACGCGATCAACCGCGGCGCGATCTACCGCTTCCTGACCAAGCCGTGGAACGACGACGAACTGCGCGAACACATCCGCCAGGCCTTCCGCACGCACGACGAACAGCGGCGGGATGCGGGGCCCTGAGGGGCTGGGAATCGGGAACGGGGAATCGGGAATGGGAAAAGCCGCATTGCGGCTTTTCATTTTTCAGGTCAGGTCAATATGGCGACATCGGCGGCACGGAAAGCCAACAGCGTCAGCGCTCCCGCTTTTCCGATTCCCCATTCCCGATTCCCCATTCCCAGCTACTTCGGCTGCCGCACCGGAATCACGATCCGGAACGTCGAGCCCTCGCCGACGACGCTGCTGACATCGATGCGGCCGTGGTGCTTGTTGACGATGCCGTAGGAGATCGACAGGCCCAGGCCGGTGCCGCTGCCGACCGGCTTGGTGGTGAAGAACGGGTCGAAGATGCGCTGCAGCAGGTCCGCCGGAATGCCGGCGCCGGAGTCCTTGAACTCGATCCACACCTCCTCGCCGTCCTGGCCGGTGCTGACCACGATGGTGCCGCGCTCGCCGATCGCCTGACCGGCGTTGAGCAGCAGGTTCATGTACACCTGGTTGAGTTCGGACGGCAGGCACTCCACCAGCGGCAGGTTGCCGTAGTGGCGCTCCAGGGTGACCTTGTACTTGAGCTCGTTCCAGATGATGTTGATCGTCGATTCCAGGCCCGAATGCAGGTCCACCAGCTTCCACGACTCCTCGCGGCCGGAATAGGAGAAGTCCTTCAGGTCGCGGACGATGCGGGTGACCCGCTCGATGCCTTCGCGCGACTCGGCCATCAGCTGCGGCAGGTCGCGGCTGATGAAGTCGATGTCGAAGCGGTTGCGGATGTCGTCGATCTCCGGGATCAGCGCCTTCGGATCCGGCGCGCGCAGGGCGCGCTCGTAGGCCTCGATCAGGGTGAACAGGCTGCGCAGGTATTCCTGCAGGCTGCCCAGGTTGGAATGGACGTAGCCGATCGGGTTGTTGATCTCATGGGCGACGCCGGCGGCGAGCTGGCCGATCGAGGCCATCTTCTCCGACTGCAGCAGTTTTTCCTGGGCGCCGTTGAGGCGCAGGTAGGCCTGGCGCAGCTCGGCGTGGCGTTGCTGCAGTTCCTGCTCGTAGTCCTGCTGGCCTTCGATGCCCTGGATCAGCATCAGGTAATGGCCGCCGTCCGCGTCGGCGTGGAAGTACAGGTGCGCCAGCACCACGTGCTGTTCGGTCGGCAGGCTGCCGCTCCAGCGGCCACTGCTGCGCGCCTGCGACAGCGCGTCGCCCGGCAGCCACTGCGCCAGATGCGAGGCCAATGCGCCGGTGTCGGCGCTGGAGGAGAGATGGCGGCGCGCGGCGCTGTTGGCGAGCAGCAACTGGCCGTCGGCGCGGAACAGCACCACGCCTTCGTACAGCAGTTCGCTCAGGGCGAGCAGGTTCTCGCGTGCGGGCAGGACGAGCGGTGCGTTGGGATTGATTTCGGCGAAATTCACGACAGGCGGCGGGCGATCGATGGATGCCCAATATACGCCGTTGCCGCCGGCGGATGCGCGTCCCGCAGTCGGACTGCGCCGCGGCTTAGGCGACCGCCAGCGGACGCTGGGAGAGCGGCGTGCTGGACTCGCCGTTGGCGTCGTAGGACGACGCGCTCTCGCTGCGGCCGAGGTGGCGCAGCGCCCAGTTGACCTCGCGTCGGCGCCGCGACAGCAGCGCGCCGTTGGCGCGATTGGCGTCGGCCAGCTCACGCAGCCGCAGTTCGGCCTCGGCGCCAGCGGGCACGTCGGCCTCCAGTGCGCGCAATGCCGCCAGCTTGGCGCTGGTCGCCTGCATGAGGCCTTCCACGTTGTGATCCAACAACGCCTGGCGCTCGCCGGCGAGCGCGTCGCTGAGCTGCTGCAGGGGGTTGGTCACGGACATGTTCATGCGCCGAGTTGCCGATCCATGTCGATCATGCGGCTGGCGATCGCGTCGGGGTTGATCTTGTAGCTGCCGTTCTGCAGCGCCGAGCGCACCGCATCGACGCGGCTGCTGTCCACCGCCGGCGCGGCCGACAGTTGGCGCTGCAGGGTCTGCAGGCCGGACGCTTCGCCGGTCAGGCGCAGGCTATCGGTGGCTGCGGCCGCACCGACCGCACGCTCCTTGCCTTCCTCGGACGCGCCGGAGGCGGCCTTGGTCGAGACGGACGACGTGCGAAGGGTGGCCGGGCTCGGCAAACTCCCTTCAATTTTCTGGGTCATGACGGACATCCTGTTACGGGTTCGGTGTAGGTAACGGCACAGCGTCGGAGAACTTTAGCCGGATTCTTAGCGCGTCACTAAAACGTCGCCATTTTGTGACACAGTTCCCTGAACGATGCGCTTGGACGACAGGTTTTCGACGGTCACCCGCTCGTTTTCGCCCGCATCGCCCAGTGCACGCCCGGACATGCGCACTTCCAGGCCGCCACTGCGTGCCACCAGCGCCACATTGTCGCCGCGCCGGACCAGCCGCGGCGCGACCAGGTCGGTGGCGGACAGCAGGGTGCCGGCCGGCAGGGTTCGCCGCACCACCTTGCCGATCGCCGCTTCCGGCTCGGTCATCGCGGCGCCGACGATGCGCGCCGCGTCGCGCTTCTCGGGGACGATATCGGCCGCGCCGATGGTTTCTCCAGCGGACAGGCCGCGCGCCAGCACCAGCACATGCTGCATGCGCCGCACCTTCACCGGGACGAACAGCCGCCAGCCGGTCTCGCGCGGGCAACTCACCTCCACGGTCGTGGTGCCGGTCGGCTGCGCCTGCAGCGGCACCGGGCACAGCGGCACCCGCACCGAGGGGTCCAGGGTCGCCTCGGCATCGGCGTCGGCCCCGGCCAGCGACAATGCCGCGGCACGGATCGACTCCACCGGCTGGAAGTCCGCGGCCCAGGCCGGCGTCGCCGCCAGCAGGACCAGCAATAGGATCGGGCGCATGGCCGTCTCTCTGGGAAAGGTCGCCGGCACCATGCAAAGGCCGTGCCGCAAACCGCACGACCGATCCGGACCGCGCCCTCAAGTTCCGCCGCGCAGGCGCCGATATGAACGCCATGAGTCATGACCTTCTCAACCGAATCGACCAGCGCACCCGCTTGGCGGGCCACAACCGGCTTGCCCTGCTGCTGTTCCGGCTGGGCGGTCGTCAGCTTTTTGGCGTGAACGTCTTCAAGGTGCAGGAAGTGCTGCGCCGCCCGGAGCTGTTCCAGGTGCCGGGGCTGCCGCTGCAATTCTCCGGCGTCGCCGACGTGCGCGGGCGCTCGGTGCCGGTGCTCGACCTAGGCCTGGCCATCGGCCATCCGGAGCGCGAGCCGAACGCGGACACCGCCCCAGGCTATCTGGTGGTGACCGAGTTCAACCGCTCGGTCCAGGGCTTCCTGGTCAGCGGCGTGGAACGCATCGTCAACATCGCGGTGGAAGACATCCATCCGCCGCCGGAACTGGGCGCCGAGTCCAGCTACCTGACCGCGGTGACCCGTTTCCAGGGCGAGCTGATCCAGGTGATCGACGTGGAAAGCGTGCTGGCCGACATCGCCCAGACCCGGGTCGAGGCCAACCTGGACCCGTCGCTGGCGCTCACCGGCCCGCAGCTGCAGGTGCTGGTGGTAGACGACTCGCGCGTGGCGCGGCAGCAGATCCGCAGCGTACTGGACCAGCTCGGGGTCGGCGCGACCCTGCTGTCGGACGGCCGCCAGGCCCTGGACCATCTCTTGCAGATCCACGCCGCCGGCGAGAATCCGGCCGAACGCTACGCCATGGTGATCTCGGACATCGAGATGCCGGCCATGGACGGCTACACGCTGACGACGGAAATCCGCCGTCACCCCGGGCTGGCCGGCCTGTACGTGCTGTTGCACACCTCGCTGTCGGGCGTGTTCAACAATGCGATGGTCGAGCGCGTGGGCGCCAATGCCTTCGTGGCCAAGTACAGCCCGAACGAGCTGGCCGAGTACGTGCTGACCCGGCTGCGGGTGGTCGCCGCGGCAGCGCAAGCGGCCGCCTGACCCGGGCGCCGCGTCTCGCTGCGCGGCCTGCCTGACGTTCTTATAGAGCGCGGGCGTCCCCCGCCTCCCGAGGCCCCCCTGATCTCACGGGACC